>JBOGLI010000671.1:0-4964 GCA_050746165.1 Terriglobales bacterium
CCTGCTGGGCAGCGCGAATTATCACCGCGCCGCCGACGCCGCCTTACGGCAACTCTTCGGCCTGGACGACAGCGAACCGCTCCCCTCCGGATTCGCGCCCTTCACTAAGCCTGGCGAATTGCAGGTCCGTTACCGCGCCCGCGATAACGCAATCTGGCATAACGACGGTACCAGTTGGCAGAAGTTTTATATCAACGGCGTGAACCTCATGCCGGACGCGCCGGGCTTGACGCCTGGCATGGTGCCGAACGATCCGAACTATTACACGAAGTGGTTGCAACAGGTATCGGAACTCGGCGCCAACACTCTGCACGTGTACTCGCTGCTTCCGCCCGCCTTCTACCGCGCCTACCAGCACAGCGGCGGAGGTTTCGGATTGCTGCAGCAAGTCGAGTTCGACCTGCCTGCCAATGGCGACCTCTTCGATAAACCTTACGAAGCGGCGAAGGCCGAGATCAGATATGCGATCGACGCGATTCACGGGCAGGGAAATGTTCCGCACCGCGGCCGGAAGGGAAGCGGACTGTACACTGCGGACGTTGCGGCGAACGTCGTTGGAATCCTGGTCGGCGGTGACTTGGAGGCAGCGACCGTCGTCACGACGAACGTTCGCAATCCTGAAAAGACTTCCTATTCGGGAAAGTACGTCGTCATCAGCGGCGCCAGCGCGACCGAGGTCTGGCTGGCGCAGATGCTCGACTACGCTGCGCAATACGAATCCGACACGTACGGTTGGCAGCATCCGCTGGCCTTCGCCAACCACCCTGCTTTTGATACGCTCTCGCACCCGACGGAATCGACCGCCACTGGGAATGACGCCGCGTCGATCGACGAATCGAAGTTCCGCGCCGGCGCGGGACTCGCGGCTGGACTGTTCGCCTCCTACGAGGTCCGGCCCTATTATCCGGACTTCCTGCTGCGCGAATCGCGGTATTTCGCTAACGCCGACGCTCAGGGGCCGAACCCGGTCGCTGCCTATGTCCGCGAGCTACGCTCGCGCATTTCGCTGCCGCTAGTCATCAGCGACTTCGGTATTCCGTCCGCCATCGGCATTCAGCACATGCAGCGAGGCGGCTGGAACGAGGGCGGCATCAGCGAGACGGATCAGGCAGCCTTGGTCACACGCATGGCCGACGCCATCAAGGGCGCGGGTTGTGCCGGTGCGAGCGTGTTTCAGCTAATCGACGAATGGTATCGGGCCAACGGCATTGCCGCCGCCTTCGAACAGCCGCGCGACCGGGCGGCATTATGGCTCAACGAGATGAGCCCGGATTCGCGCTTCGGACTGATTGGCTTCCACACTACCGGATGGCAGTTGTACTTCGGCGACGGCTCCGCCTGGAAGAATCAGAAGACACTGTACCAGAATCCTGCGCCCGCGGGGCCTGACGCTGGGCGAAACCTGCGCAGCGTCCAAGCTGCCGCCGACGAAGGCTTTGTGTACCTGCGCCTGAACCTGGCGTGCGTCGAATGTCGCGGCAAGAACAGTCCAATTCCGGCCTTCGCGGTCGCCATCAACACGCTTCCCGGCCGCTCCGGAGTGCAGAGAATGCCGTTCGGCAACATGACGTTAAAGAATGGCGCGAACTTCCTGCTCTACGTCGGCCCCGATGACGGCCGGTTGCTGGTGGCGAACGACTATAACCCCTTCCAGATCGTCTCCGCTCCCGGATCGCCGAACAACAATGACTTCAAGCGGCGCAAGCCCTTCGTCGCGTCGCTTCAGCCGGACGGCAATTTCGAAGACCTGGTACTCCAGATCTCCGAGCCTGTGTATGGACGCGATGGCGTCTATTATCCCGGGCAGCGCTACAGCGCCAGCACCTTGCGCCGGGCGCGGGAAAACCTCGGCAAGCCCGAGATGGACTCGATTTCCGAGTGGTACGCCGATGCCGCCCATAACGCCATCGTTATTCGCATCCCCTGGGGCAAGCTGCTGGTGACCGATCCCTCGGCGATGCGCGTCTTCGACGGCATCAACGACGGGCAGGAAATTCGGACCGACATTACTACCGCAATGCAGTTCACCGTTTTTTCTCTGCAGGGCGGTACCGCCTCGGACCCGCGGAGTTGGTCGGTAGCGGCTTCCTTGCCTGCAGCGTCCGGCGGCACGGTTGCGAACCAGGAGAATTTCCAATGGGCCGCGTGGAACACGGTCAATCCGGAGCTGTACCGGAAGGCGGCGTTTATGGCGGTGCAGAAGGAATTTAAAGGCCAGGTTCGACCGGAAGCGCCCAAGGGGCGTCCATCGGCTACCGGCAAGAGCGCCGGCGGACGGTGAGCGGCAGGAGTAGAAAGCCATGATTCGGGCAGTTCTTATTGCGTTAGTAATCGGGATCGCCACGGCGGTTTCGGCCGCGCCGCAGGCGCCAAACTCTGTCCCGGGGAACATCGTCGCCGAGCGCCAACACGCCGACCAACTCTTCGACCAGGGCAAGCTCGACGAAGCGAAAGACATCTACGCCCGCGTGGCCTCGACCTACGCCAAGGACTTCGACTTCAACATGCGGCTCGCCAACTGCTACTTCGTCAGCAAGAAGAACGAGATGGCAAAGGCGGCCCTTTATTACGGGCGCGCGCACGCGCTGAAACCGAAAAATGTCGAAGCGGAGATGAGCTGGGGCAAGACGTTGAGCTGGTCCAAGCAATACGCGAAAGCCATCGAGGTACTGCGCGTTATCGTCAAACGCGATCCGGAGAATCACGACGCATTGCTGGAACTTGCGCGAGCCGAAAATTATTCCGCGGATGTCGAGGCCGCTCACGCCAGCTATGAATCTTTCCTGAAACACTGGCCAAAGGAGCGTTCGGCGCGCGTCGAATACGCGCAATGGCTGGGCTGGAACAAGCGCTACGACGAATCGCTGGAGCAGTATCGCATCGCCCGCAAAGACGAGCCCCACGACCCCGGTCTGATGTCCGGTGAGGCGCAAGTACTTGCCTGGAAGGGAGACCTGCAGTCCGCGCTCGATCTGTACGACCAGGCGCTGGCGCGCTCGCCGCGTTTTTATGACGCCCTTCGGGGCAAAGCGTTCGTCTTATTGTGGCAGCAGAAGTTCGATGCCGCAGATAAAGCGTTTGCGGAGGCGAACAAGCATCGGCGTCCGGACAGCGAAGTGAAGCAGGCCATGGGAACCATCGCCAAATGGCGAGCCGATGAGCCCGATCGCCTTCGCCAACAAAAGCTCGACGTCTATCTCCGTCCGGCGGGCGAGGCGGTTACGCACGGCGATTTTCCGACGGCAATTGATCTCTTTCACAAAGCCCTCGCCCTCGATCCGGACAACCTGGACATCCGCTTCCGCCTCGGCGAAGCCTGCCTTTGGGACCGGCGATGGGCCGACGCGATCGACGTTCTCGGCGCTCTCAATCGCGAGCATCCCGACGACGTCAACTTCGTCCGCGAACTCGGTCATGCTTATGCCGGCGCGCGGCAACTCGCGCAAGCGAAAGACCTGTACGACGCGTATCTCAAGCGCAAGCCGGATCCGGCGATCCGCCTGGAATTGGCGCGCGTGCTGAGCTGGTCGGGCAAGCTAGACGAGTCTATCCCCGAGTTCCGCGCCGTTCTGGCCGAGCAGCCCGATAACTTCGACGCCGCTCTCGGACTGGCCTATGTCACGGCGTGGCAGGGGCATTCCGCGGAAGCGCTCGCCGCATTCGAGAAGTTGCTCCAGCGCCGTCCCGACAACCGCGAAGCCCAGCTCGGTCACGCGCAGGTGCTTTCCTGGTCCGGCCACGCCGACCAGGCCCTGCCCCTGCTCGAGACCATGGCGAAAGCAAATCCGAATGACCGCGAAATTGCCAGCGTGCTCCAGTCGGTGCGCGATTCGATTCGTCAGCAGGAGCAGGAACGACTCGTTGCTGCCGCCGGTCCTGAACCGCTCGAAGAACGTATTCGGCGCGATGAGGCTTCCCTGAAAGAGCATCCTGCCGACGCGAAGCTGCTCGGGCGCCTCGCCGATGGCTATGCCGAACTGAAAAAATACACGCAAGCAATTTCGTATTACGACCAGGCCCTCGCGGTCACTCCTCACGATGCTGACCTGCTTCTGAGAGTCGCGCGGGTGACCAGTTGGAACCGCGACTTCGCGCGTTCCGTCGAGCTTTACCGTGAGCTGCTCAAGGTGCAGGACAAACCGGAATACCGGGTTGAGTTGGCGCGCGTGCTGAGTTGGGCCGGACGCAACAGCGAATCGATCGCCGAATACCGCGCGCTGCTCCAGAAGAATCCGGATGACATCCCCGTGCGCCTTGGTCTCGCCCGCGTACTTAGCTGGGACAAGCAGCCCGAGGAAGCCCTCGCGGAATACGAACGCGTGCTGCAGAAGGACCCGCACAATCGCGATGCACTCTTCGAACGCGCCCGCACCTACGCCTGGAAGGGTGACTACAGCGCGGCGCTGCAGATGTACGATTCCATCCTGATTCACGCGCCGAACGACAACGAGGTACGCCTGGCCAAGGCGCAGGCGTTGAACTGGTCCGGTCATGCGCACGACGCCGAGAAAATCATCGCCGATATTCAGAAGGCCCGGCCCGACGACCGCGACGTAACTCTCGCCAACGCCGCCGTACAGTCCTCACTTGGCCGCCGCGACATCGCGCTGCGCCTGCTCGATAACCTCGACAAGCTCCAGCCCGGCAACCGCGACGCCGAAGCCCTCCGCCAGAGCATTGAGAACGAATTGCGCCCCATGTTGCTCCTCGGCTTCACGCCCTCGTTCGATTCCGGCGAGACCGCCATTTATGCCTCGCGCGCGACGTTCTACTTCAGTCCGCAGCCGCAGATTCGCAGCTATGTTGCCGTCACGATGATTCCTTCGTTCGTGCCGAACGCGCTCAACAGCGAGACGGGAAGGGAATTCCTCTTCGGCTCCTACGGCCGGGTGAACAGCCGCCTGCAATTACGCTGAGAGTTCGGCGCCAACTGGTCCAGCGCCGGCAAGGCTTCGCCCATTGGA
>JBOGLI010000672.1:0-1200 GCA_050746165.1 Terriglobales bacterium
GTTCCAGTCGCCGTCGACCAGTTCGACACCCTGATCCGTCCAACTTGCCGCCTTGGCGCGGTCGCGGACCAGCCCGCGTACCTTTTTGCCTTGCGCCAACAAATGTGTCGCCGTCGCGCCGCCAACCTTTCCCGTAATTCCCATTACTAGAAACATATGTTTTCTCCTGGTCCTGTATGGTCTATATTAGAGACCAGGTCGAATATAGAGACCTAACCCGTGCCCCGCAAGGAGGCAGTTTTTTGTTACCAGGAGAGACCAAGGGAACCCGCATGAGCACCGCATTGACCGCGATCCAGCGATTCAGCCGATATCAATCGGACGACGCCCAGTCAGCAGGACCCGTCCAATGCCCCGTGCGCGACGTGCTCCATCGCATCGGCGACAAATGGAGCATTCTGATAATCATGACCCTCGCGATGCGACCGCAGCGCTTCAGCGAGCTTCACCGCACAATACGCGACATCTCCAAGCGCATGCTCACCCAAACCCTGCGCGATCTGGAGCGCGACGGGCTGATCACCCGCCATGTCTTTCCAACCAAGCCGCCGAGCGTCGAATACCGTCTGGCCCCGCTGGGCCAATCCCTGCTGGAGCCGATGGCGAACCTCATCGAATGGGCCGACCGTCGTTATTCCGATATCCATGCCGCGCGCGCCTGCTTTGACGGCGCACTCGGTGATGTTCCGCGCTGATGCTCTGCCACGCGGTCGGAAGCGCCGACTCACCGCGAGAAAATGGCGCGCGGCCTGGTTAAGGAGCGGGACTCGTGACGTAGTTCGCATGCCCTTCGGGCTACGGTGGTGGGCAAGCAGCGTTCCCGGGCAAAATGCATTGGCCTCGGCTTACACACGCGTTCTTCGGGCACGAGCTGTGGGCATAAAGGTTCACGCCTAAAGTTTGGATTGTTACTGCGGGAGTCTGTCTAGTGACCGCGCTGCTGGATCTTATCTATAGCTCGAGGGCGGCACAGTTCAAGAGCACATTCGGCTTAAAAGAGTCCGTGGAACGCCTGCAAGCCGCAACGCGACGATCTGCCTTCGGCGTACTTTCCGGGCAAGCGGCAGCTGGACCGTAACCGTCCGATTCTGGCCGCATTGAAATCGGGCGTTTGATCAGGCGGCCAGTCGAATCGAGGGTGCTTGGGAGGCGACGTTCCAGGGCAGTAGTTCTTCGATCTTGTTGACCGGATGTTCGGCG
>JBOGLI010000673.1:0-1877 GCA_050746165.1 Terriglobales bacterium
CACTAATGGAATCTGCATGGCTCCGAAATAGTCGGGCGAGGTGAAGCGGCGGTCGGCCTCGATGTAGGGATATCCCATAAATGTTTCGAAGCCCTGCACCGGCGTGTGTTCGACGAACGTTGAACCGGACGAGTTGATTCCGGGCTGAACCGGAAGCAACGACACGGCGCCCGCCGTGGTCACGCCCGGGATCGCGCGGACACGGTCGAGAAAATCGCGAAAGAAAGTAGCGACTTTGGGTGCGTCCTTGTACGTTGCGGCCGGCAGATATAGATGCGCGGTCAGCAAGTGCTGCGTCTGGAAACCCGGATTCACGTCCATCAACCGCCGCAGGCTGCGCACCATCAGGCCCGCACCAATCAAGAGCACCAGGGCGAGCGAAATCTCTGCGACCACCAGTCCATTACGCATGCGGTTCGTGGACGCCCCGGCCGAGGAACGCGACGCGGTACGCAGGGCGTCGAACACTTCGGTCTTGGACACGTAGAGAGCCGGGGCGAGGCCGAAGAGCAGTCCGGTGCCGATCGAAATTGCGGCGGCGAAGGCGAGCACCGACAAATCGAGCGTTGGTTTGATCGCGTCCGGCAAGAATTTCGCGGCGTACGTATCCACCAGGCTGACGCCCCAGACGGCGAGCAGCGCTCCTATGGCGCCGCCGATGCAGCCGATGAGAACGCTCTCGGTGATGTGCTGGCGGATGAGCCGGAAACGTCCGGCGCCGAGCGCGACGCGCAGAGCCATCTCCCGCGACCGCGCCGAAGCCCGCGCCAGCAGAAGGTTGGCAAGGTTCACGCAGGCGATCAGCAGCACGAAAGCAACCGCGCCGAAGAGCACGAGCGTGGCGACGCGGATATCTCCGGTCAGCTCGGTGCGCAGCGAACGCGCGAACATGCCCCAACCCTTATTACCGCCATAATTTCGCGGATATTGTTGGGCGAGCGAAGTGGCAAAAGCGTTCAGGTCGGAATTCGCCTGCGCCAGCGTGACACCGGACTTCAGGCGTCCAATCACTTCCAGGTAGTGGCTGCCACGGTTGCCTGGTTTGGCGCGGTCCAGTCCAAGCGGGGTCCAGACATCGTTGTCGCCGGCAAAAGCAAAGCCGTCCGGTAACACTCCGACGACCGTGTACTTCTCCAGGTTCAGCTCGATGGTGTTCCCGACGATCTTCGGGTCGGCGCCAAACGTGTTCTGCCAGGTCTTGTAACTGAGCAGAACCACGTTCACGTTCGGCTTGTCTTCGTCGGCGGTAAATGTCCGGCCCAGACTTGTCTTCACGCCCAGCAGCGGGAACAGCGATGCGGTGGCGCTTCCCTGCGTGATCCGGGTGGGCTGACCGGCGTCGGTGCTCAGGTTCGCGCCGCCCCCGGCTGAGTAGGCGGCGAGCGCTGAGAACGAGTGCAACGCTGGCTGCATGTCCCACCACTCGGGTTCCGAGATCCAATTCTGCGGAATGCCTTCCTTGGTGTACTGGCCCCAGACCTTCACCAGTTGCTGCGGTTCGCTATAGGGCAGTGGCCGCAATAGGACGGCGTTCACGATGCTGAACACAGTGGTGTTGGCGCCGATGCCGAGCGCCAGGGTCAGGACGGCGACCGCGGTGAACCCGGGCGCCTTGAGCAACATGCGGAGGCCGTAGCGCAGATCTTGCAGGAAGGTGTCCATCAACTGAACTGTGACGCAAGCGGACTGCCGTTGGTCACCGCGGCTAAGCAGCAGATTCTAAATACTGAGGGTCCGACATTCGTACTCGCCGCACGGGCCAGGTGTTCACCGGCGGGATGGCCTTGTCCGGAAGTGAACAATCAGCGGCGCGTTTCGAGTGCCCGGCGGACCAGTTCCTCCGCGCGGGTGACGACGTCGTCGATCGAGAGATGGGT
>JBOGLI010000674.1:0-2015 GCA_050746165.1 Terriglobales bacterium
TTACTACACTATGGCGTTCGTCGGCATGGCGCCCTTCGGCAGCCTGCTGGCGGGCGCGGTGGCGGCGCGCATCGGCGCCCCGGACACGCTCTTGATCAGCGGCAGTTTTTGCCTGGTCGGCGCGGCCTGGTTCGGTCTGCACCTGAAAGAGATTCGCGCCTCGGTGCGGCCGCGATACATCGAGCTCGGCATCATCCCCGAGATGGCGGGAGGAATCCAGGCGGCGAGCGCGCTGCGCACACCGCCGGAGGAGTAATCAGCCGCTGATGAACGCTGATAATAAATTCCTCATTCAGATCAGCGTCTATCAGCGGCTATTTCTTTCTTACTGGCGCGCCACGGTTGGTAATTGGTCCCACGCCTGCCAGAACTTGTCCATCTCGTTCGGCATGCCGAGGGAGACGCGTATGTACTGCTCCATCGGCGGGAAGGGGCGTCCGATGGCGACTTGCTGGGCGCGGAAGTGGGTGATCATGTCGCGCACCGGCCGGCCGGTTTCGACCATGATGAAGTTCGCGTGCGAGGGGATGACCTTCAGCTTGCGCGCGACGGCCTGGCGGGTGAACGCTTCGCGGTCGGCAATGATGCGGGCGGCCATGGCGCGCATTCCGGCATCGTCGTTCAGAGAGGCGTACCCGGCGGCGAGCGCGGCGGCGTTGCCGTCAAGCTCGAGTTGCCACGGCTTCAGTTGCTTGACGATGGCTTCCGATTGCACCGAGTAACCCAGCCGCATGCCGGCCATGCCGTACACCTTCGAGAAGGTGCGCAGGACGATCAGGCGCGGGTCGTCCACGGGTTTATCGAGGAACGAGACGTAATCGGGCGAGTCGGTGGCGAAGTGGTGGTACGCCTCGTCGAGCATGACGTAGGTGCTCTTCGGCAGCTTCGCCAGGAACGCTTCGATGTCGCGGCGCGGGGTGATCGAAGCCGTCGGATTGTTTGGGTTGCAGATGTAAACCACTCCAGCGTCGTTGCCGGCGGCGGCGAGCATGCGGTCGAGGTCATGCGCGTAGGTGGCGGTCAGCGGAACGGTGACCACGGGCACGCCCAGTGCGCGGGCGTGCATGCCCGGCAATTCATACGTGGGATTCGCGGTGACCAGCTTACGCGAGCGGCTGGTGAGGGCGCGAATGGCCATGGCGATGTTCTCGCTCGATCCGTAGCCGTGAATCACCTGCGCGGGCTTCACCTTGTGATAGGCGGCGAAGTGCTCCGCGGCGTGCCACGAGTCGGGGTAGCGGTTGCCGTGCATCACGGCGGCGACAGCGGCTTTCTGCGCGCTCGGCAGCATGCCGTAGGCGTTCTCGTTGCTGTTCAGGAGGGCAACGCCTTCTTCGGACGCGCGTCCGCGCTGTGGTTCGGGAAGACCGAGCGCAGGCAGAGGTCCGGCGACGGCGATGGCGGATGCGGCGCCAAGGGAGCCGAGGAAGGAACGGCGAGAGAGCGACATGAATACCCCCCGATTGCGGAATTGCGGAATCGGTAATTGCGGAATTGTGGTTACTCAGAGAGTTCGCTATTACTCAATTCCATAAGTGCTACGGCTGCGGGATTGTACCGCAGGAGGGCGCGTCGTCCGCCTGTTTACGTTTTCGCAATTGTCGTCTGAATCAATAAAGATTTTTTTGCACGCCTCTTGCGAATCAGCGACTTACGAGCCGAGTCCCAAGGCGTCCCAAGAGTTTGGCCGGAAAATCCCAAGAACACCGCAGGGGACGCAGGGTAACGCGGGGGAATACAACACTTTCAGCGCAGAGGTCGCAGAGGGGCAGAGAACGCAGAGAAAACCCGACCTGCTGCGACGTGTAATAAGGGTGCGCGTAAAAAGCAAAAGGCCCGTCCGAGGGGCGGGCCTTTTCTTTAGCTTCTATCTCTAGTGTAGCAGGTTGGAGAGGGGAATCCGGAAGTGATTTGCGGAACTGGATTTCGATTCAGGTCAGAGAGTTACGCGGAATTGTGACGTCGGGAGGGCTTGACAAGAGGACGGCCACAAGGCGGATTGCAGAGGACTAGAT
>JBOGLI010000675.1:0-1649 GCA_050746165.1 Terriglobales bacterium
GCACCATGCTGCCGGAGAACAAGGAGATGAAGGCTGTCTGCCAGCGCCTCGGCTTCCGTGTGGAGGTCGTTCCCGGGCGCGAACTGGTGCAGGCCCAGTTGGAGTTGGCGGCAAAAGAATAACCTTCCTGATTTCAGCAGCTTGTGAGCCGCCGAGAACCGCGATGGCCCGCTTCCGAGTAATCTATTGAACACGTTCAACAAAGTCCTTGACTCGGAGATTGGCTAGGTTTAAGGTTGTTTTGAACACGTTCAACTGACGTGGGGAGGGCAAAAATGAACGTAGTGATCAGCTACCTGGTTTACCTGGCCATCAGCATCACCCTGACCATCTGGGTGGCACGCACCCTGCACCAGCGCGGTGCGATTTTCCTGATCGATGCATTCCACGGCAACGCGGAACTGGCCGCGTCGGTGAACCACCTGCTCGTGGTAGGCTTTTACCTGATCAATATTGGATTCGTGGCCTTGGCGCTCAAGAGCGAAGTGCTGTCGCTCGACGCCCGTGGGTCGATTGAGATGGTGAGCAGCAAAGTTGGGTCGGTGATGCTCATCCTCGGCGGGATGCACTTCTTCAACTTGTACGTGCTGACGCGGATCCGGCGCCGGGGGAACCCGAATGTGCGGCCGCCGTTTGCGCCCGATGCGGTGCTGCGTCCGGCAGCGGCGAGGTAGTGGAGCGAACTCAGCGCGGGGCTGGCCGAGTGCAGCCGGTCAATTCCCGAAGGAGGGGGAACTCATGAAACGCCTGTATCTGTTCTATGACGAGGAATGCGAGGTTTGCCGCCGTCTCAAAGATTGGCTGAGCGGCCAGGCAGCGTCGATTGAACTGCAGATGGTCGTCGCAGGTTCAGCCGCGGAACGAGAGCTGTTCCCGAATCTTCGCGCCGTCGCGGGACAGACCGACCTGGTCGTCGTCAGCGACGCGGGCGAGGTCTATCTCAACAACCACGCTTGGATCATGTGCCTGTATGCGCTCGAGGAATACCGCGACTGGGCGCTGCGGCTGGCCTCGCCGGTACTGCGGCCGCTGGCGCGGCAGGCGTGGGAGATGTTGTCGCGCAACCGCGCCGTCGTGTCGCGCTGGATGCGGACCAGCGAGCGCGACATGGCGGAGGAGTTGCGTTCCATCAAACTGCGGCAGTGCGGGCCGGGCAGTTGCGATTCCGTGACCTCGGCACCTCCGCCCTGCCCACCACCAGGGCAGATCGGGACAGCGGGTAACGAAACTGTCCGGGATTACCTGCAATGACGGCGGCGGAAGGTCAAGGCGAGATGGTGCGGGCGCGCTCCACCGCGAAGGCGGAGGAGACGCGGCGCCGCATCTACGACGCCGCGCTACAGTCGTTTCGCGACAAGGGCTTCGAGCAGACGACGATGCGCGACATCGCCCGCCAGGCGGGGGTCGCGCTGGGCGGCGCCTATTACTACTTCGCGTCCAAGGAGGCGATCGTCCTCGCTTTCTACGAGGAGATGCAGGCGCAGGGGCATGGCGCGACACTCGAGGCCATCGCCAGTCACAAGAAATTGCGCGACCGCATTCGCGTCGTACTGGACAAGCGGTTCGACCTGCTGGCGCCGAACTTGAAATTCCTCGGCGCGCTGTTCAAGCACTCGCCCGACCCGGAGGACGCGCTCTCGCCGTTCAGC
>JBOGLI010000676.1:0-9026 GCA_050746165.1 Terriglobales bacterium
GGTCATTCACGCGCGCCTTGTGCCTCGCCCTTCGTGCCGCGTGCCTCGTCCCGGACCGAGGGAAACACAAGGTCCCTCGGCTCCGTCGGCGAAAGGCACGCCTCCTCCGCTCGGGATGACAAAACATCGGAAAAGCGAAAGGCCACCGGTTTCCCGATGGCCTTGATTGCCACGGCTAAAGCCGTGTCGAATTGCACTCGTATTCGCCGGGCTGAAGCCCGGCGCTTCCACCTTAGTCGCCGGAGACGATTGCGTTAGTCGCCGGAGACGAGTTCGCCTTCGTGCTTCTCCTCGTGCTTGGCGCCGTTGCCATTGGCGGTAGCGGCGGGAGCGATCGTGGACAGCGGAATGAAGTTGTCTTTCGGCTTTGCTTCCTTGAGGACGACTTCGCGGTAGAGTCGCGCCATCTTCTCGTTGGTAGCGGCGTCGATCTCGATCTTCTTGTTGCGGGCGCGCTTCTTCTCTTCGGTCGTGTTCTTGGCGATGCCCAGGCGATCGAGGTCGTGCTGCTCCTCCATGGTCTCGATCTCTTCCTTGAGGACGAGCCGGTTCAACTGGCGAGCGCCGATCTCCACCTTCTTGCCGCCAGCAAAGATTTCGTGCCGGCCATGCTCTTCGTACCACTTGGTGAGCGTGGCGGTCATGTGCATCTTCTCGATAATGTTGCGCCAGCCGACGCCCGTGTTATAGGCGCAGAAGCTGATCTCGCCTTCCTGAGTCGCATAGGGAATGATGCACTGCTCAGTGCGGCGGAAGTCGTAGTTGAACAGGTCCTGGAACCACATGCCGGCGATGAAGAGCACGTTCCAGCGGTCCTTGCGGCGCTTCTCGATGTCGGCCAGAGTGCGATCGCCGGAAACCTTGCCATAGGCGCCGCTTTTGGCCTTGTTGGTGACGCCGAAGGTCTTGTCCATCTTCTTCATGAAGTCGAAGACGGTGAAGTGAGTCGGAGTCTTGAAAGGCTTGTAGTTGCGCATCAAGGCGAGAGCCATGCCGAACGACGACCAGAATTTTCCGCGGCCGGCGTCGGTGATGCGCGCCACGTCCTTGGCCCACTGGTCAGCGTAAATAAACGCGGTCATGGGCACGGCTTCCTTGGTTTCCTTATCGACCATCACGCCCATGCCGACACCGCAGTTGGGATGGCAACCGCAGGAGAGCTGTCCCCATTCGGCGCTGGGACCATGCACGAGGTCAGACCAGTCGCTGAAAGTGGACATGAACGAAAGCGGGAACCAGTCGCGGGTAGGTTCGCCGAGTCCCGTCTGGTTCTTGACGTCGTGCGCCAGGTGGGAAAGCGTGTAGCGCTGCGCTTCGCGGCGTTCGTCGGTGACGGCTTCGTCGCGGCCGGTAAACGACACCGGCTGGAAGGAGATGAAGGGAATGATCTTGGGATTGTCGAGGGCGAATTTGACGATGCGCCCGACCTGCTCGTTGTTGATGCCGTTAATGATGGTGACGACGGGAACGATGTCGACACCGGATTCGTAGAGGTTCTCGATGGCGCGCAGCTTGACGTCGAACAGGTTGCCGACCTTGCGGTGCGCGTTGGCGGCGTTGCCGATGCCGTCGAACTGGAGGTAGGCATAGCGCAAACCGGCTTCCGCGGCGGCTTTGCAGAACTCTTTGGACTTGGCGAACTCGATGCCGTTAGTCGCGGCTTGCACCGAGGTATAGCCGACCTTCCGGGCATAGCGCACGGCGTCAAGGAAGTAGGGCGAGAGAGTGGGCTCGCCGCCGGAGAACTGTACCGACATCTGGCGCTTCGGCTTGATGGAGATGGCGTTATCGAGCAACTGCTGGATCTCTTCCCAGCTCAACTCGTGGACGAAACCGACCTGGTTGGCGTCCATGAAGCAGGGATCGCACATCATGTTGCAGCGGTTGGTCAGGTCGACGGTCAGCACCGCGCCGCGTCCATATTTCACGGTCGAAGTGCCGTGATTGTGAAGCTTTTCGTCATTGTGGGCGCGAATGTCGCGGCCGGGGAAGACTTCTTCGATGTGCTTCATCATGACCGGATCGATGGACATGACGTCTTCGAAGTGGCCATGCTTGGGGCAATCCTTCACCATGAGGATCTTGCCGTCGCGCTCGACGATGGTGGCCTTGATCTCGCCGACTTTCTCATTGAGCAGGACTTCGTGCGGCAGCTTGCCGTCGAGGATCTGCTGGCGAATCTCAGGGACGCACTTGGGGCAAAGTGAATCGGTGGAGCGCGGCCAGCCCAGAGGCGGTTTCGACTTCTCGTACGATTTCAACAGAGGCTTCTCGGTCCACTTGGGAGTAAACGACGCCTCGGGTTTACGTGCCTGGTTGATACGGTCGTACACGAACCAGCCCGCCTTAGCGGCATAAACCAGCCCCTGCTCCACGAACTTAATCGGCTTCGCCATTGATCCACCCCACAAGAATTTAGGGAATTTCCGTCGCTTACAGACTGAGACGAAAGCTCCACGGGACGAGGTGCCCCACATGGATGATAGATGTCCCGAAACGTGCGGTGGACGCGGAATCCATGAAAAGGAAGGATTTACGGGTTCAGCGGCGGGATCGTGCATTAAACGGTATGTGGATCAACAACTCTAAATTGTTGAAACAGAAGGGGCGAGTGGAGGGAAATGAACTTATTTGCAATTGTCGGTTGCTGATTGTTGATTAATTGGTAGGGAACGGGCGCGGGTAGGACTAAGGCTAGTCGTCGCCCGTCGGCGCACCGGTGATGATCTGAGCTGGAATATTCTGCTCGACGTTGCGCAGGGGCTTGGGAGCATGGCGGCGGAAGAGGCGGAGGAGGTCGGGGGTGAACTCTCGCAGGACGTAACCGGTGGCAGCGCCCTGGAGGGAGCCGAGCATGCGGTCGGCGACGTCGACGCCGCTACGTTGACCGGCGGGAAGCCAGAGATTCTCGGCGGCGGAGGTAGCAGCCATGCCGAGTAGACCGGAGGTATTGAACTGGGTCGTACCGTCATCGCCACGGGTGAGCACCACGCTGCTGGCGGCATGTTTCAGCCGGGCGAGAATGCTGCCGTGATAAACGGGAAAATAGCGTGGATCCTGGTGCAGCAGGGTGGGAAGGAGAAAGTAGCCGAAGAACTGACCGGTCGCCGCATCGGTATAAGCGCAGCCGAGGCGTTTGCCCCAGCCTTCCATGCCACCGCCGTACCTGTACTCCGCGCCCGTGGCCTGGTTCCAGGTGGCGTCGTAGAGACCGCTGGCGAAGGTATAGGGCGAATACAGCGAATGGGCAAAATGGTGAAATTTCTGGCGCGAAGTGAGCGGAACGTACGGCCGATCAGCGGGCGAGAGCCGGTAGTACGACCAGCTCGGTTGCTCGGCGCGGACGGCCGACGGGGCGAGAGGCAATGAGGCGATGGTCCTCTGGGGAGCCGACTGCGCCACAGCAAGCGCGGCCATCAGCAGCACACAGGCAAGAGAACCGAAGCGACACGACATTGCCATCCACCGGCGCACACCAATCCGCGAAACGTTCCGAGGAAACTGGCGTATTTACTTCCTGGTAACTAAGAAGCTGGTGGGGTGGCGGAAGTTGGCTTGGGGGCCGAGTAATGAGTACTGAGTATTAAGTAATGAGAGCCGCACGAAATCAGGAGCAACTTGGACGACGTTCTCAATACTCATTACTCAATACTTATTATTTCTCCAGGCGCGGCCGAGGTTACCGGAATGGGTACGGTCCATTGCAGCGGGGAGAGACTGGCGGGATAATCAAGTGGCCTGGCAACGAATCGAATCCGCTAATCCGAGAGTGAATAATTGTGAGCGAAAGTCAACGGCCTCCTTCCTCGTCTCGTCCGGCCGACCGTGTGAACGAAACGATCGGCGAAGCAACGCAGCGGCTGGAACGGGAGACGGAGAATTTCATCCGGTACATCAACGACGAAGTAGTGCCCGAGGTAAGACGGCACTCGAGCCGCGGGCTGCGCACGGCAGCGGACAAGCTGCGGGAGTTCGCGGAATTCCTGGACAAACACAAGTAATGCAGTCAGAAACCGGCACATGGCGCAGGGCACATGGCGCATGGACTTGTGTGTGCGCCATTTTCCTCGTGGCATTCGCAACCGGGTGCGGGCACAAGCACGCGAAGGTTTATGCGCCGCCGCCGCCGACGGTCCAGCCGGCTCCTCCGGAAGTGGCGAAGGCGCCGCCAGAGATTGATGTCCCGAAGAATGCGAAGGCGCTGTGGGTGCAGTTCGGAAAAGCGAGCTGGTACGGCGCACCGTATAACCAGCGCCGCGGCGCGAACGGCGAAGTGTACGACATGAACGCGATGACGGCGGCGCATCTCACGCTGCCGTTGAATTCCATCGTGCGGGTGACGAACGAGAAGACGGGTCACTCGGCGATCGTTAGGATTACCGATCGGGGGCCGTTCGTCGAAGACCGGGTGATTGACCTTTCGCTGGCGGCGGCGAAGGCGGTAGATGTCTGGAGATCGGGCACGGCGCTGGTGAAAATCGAGGTGCTGGAGACGCCGGCGTCGATCCGCACGGGCGGCCGCTGGGCGGTGCAGATGGGCGGATTCAAACAAGAGGCCGAAGCACGCCGGATCCAGGAAAAGCTGGCGCGGCGTTATTCGAAGGCGAAAGTGCTGGCGTTCCCAAGCCCAGTCGGAGATTGGTGGGTGCGGGTGCGCGTGCCAGAGGACGACAAGTACGTTGCACGCGATGTGGCGAAAAATTCGCCGGCGCCGAAGGATTTGACGTTCCTGGTTAGATTGGATTGAAAAGAAGCTTTTAGCTCTTAGCTTAGAACCCCATGGCTTCGTCTGTAATTCGGCGTTGCTACGAACGAATCCGAGCGCGGCCGGTTTGGCAAATAGCTAAGAGCTAAAAGCTAAGAGCCAGGACTCCCATTAATTCTGTATCATCCGATACCGTGAACTGGCAGGCATTTGCGTTGACGGCGAGGCTGGCGGTAATGGTGGCGGCCGCGCTGGTCCTGATTGGGCTGCCGCTGGCGTACTGGATCACATTCTCGCGGTGGCGGTGGAAGTTCCTCGTCGAGGCGCTGGTGGCGATGCCGCTGATCCTGCCGCCCACGGTTCTCGGATATTACCTGCTCGTACTCTTCGGAAATCAGACGGCGTTCGGGCGCTGGTACCAGGCGCGCACCGGGCACACGCTGGCGTTCACGTTCGAAGGGCTGGTGATCGGGTCGATCCTGTACTCGCTGCCGTTCGCGGTGCAGCCGTTTGCGGCGTCGTTCGCGGCGGTGGACCGGCGATTGCTGGCGGCTTCGGCGACGCTGGGTGCGTCGAGGTGGCGGACATTCTGGCGGGTGATCGCGCCCTTGTCCGGATCTGGCCTGGTGACGGGCGTGGCGCTGAGTTTTGCGCACACGGTGGGCGAGTTCGGCGTGGTGCTGATGATTGGTGGCAACATCCCAGGCGTGACGCGGACCGTGTCCATCGACATCTTCGACGCGGTGCAGGCGGGTGATTTTACGGCGGCAGCACATACCGCGCTGGTGCTGCTGGTCTTTTCCTTCGTCGTGCTGTCGGTGGTATATGCGCTGAACCGGAGAGAGAGCCAATCGGGTCATCGGGTCATCGGATCATCGGGTCAATAAAAAGAATGCAGAACGCATGATTCGCGCATGAACGCGGGCGGGTCTGGGTCTCTGTTGTTGTGTTGACCGGATGACCCGATGACCGGATGACCCGATTTCTTGAGACGGTTACAATCGTCGGCTACGAAAGAAAACTCCCAAACAGAATTGCAGGTAACGGTGCGGAAGACGCTGTCGGCCGCGTTTACGCTGGACGTGTCGTTCTCCGTGCCCGCGGGTGTAACGATGTTGTTCGGGGCGTCCGGCGCGGGCAAGACAACGCTACTGGAGTGCATCGCGGGACTGACCAAGCCTGACGCCGGGCACGTCGTTATCGGCGGGAGGACGCTGTTCGACAGCGAGAGCGGCACCGATGTTCCGGTTTCGCGGCGGGGCATCGGCTACGTGTTTCAGACGCTCGCGCTCTTTCCGCATCTCGATGCCGAATCGAACATCGCCTACGGGCTGCACGGAGTCGAGGCAGAGAAACGGAAGCGCCGTGTGGAAGAGGCACTGGAGGCGTTCCGGATCGCACCACTTCGCAGTCGCAAGCCGGCCGCAATTTCCGGTGGCGAACGGCAGCGAGTGGCGTTGGCGCGGGCGTTGGTCACGGACCCGTGCGTGCTGCTGTTGGACGAGCCGCTGTCGGCGCTGGACGCAGCGACGAAGAAGGCGATTCTCGACGATCTGCGCGCGTGGAACCAGTCGCACCGGATTCCCGTGCTCTACGTAACGCACAGCCGCGAAGAGTTGTTCGCGGTCGGCGAGCGTGTGATTGCGATGGAGCAAGGGACGGTCATCGCCGAAGGAGATCCACATTCGGTGCTGTCGGCGCCGCGCAGCGAGACGTTGGCGAACGTGGTGGGGTTCGAAAACATTTTCGCCGCCACCGTGATCGCATTGCATGAGCCCGCTGGGACGATGACGTGCCAGATCGGCGAGAGGCTCGAAATCGAGGCGCCGCTCGGGCACGCGCGTGTGGGCGAGGTGGTGCGCGTGGCGGTGCGTGCGGGCGACATCCTGATTGCGAACCAGGAGCCGAGCGGACTGAGCGCGCGCAACGTGCTGCCGGGAGTGGTGGCGTCGGTGGCGCGGCGGGACGTGACGGTGATCGCGCGCGTGGATTGCGGCGCGACGTTCGAGGTGCATGTCACGCCGGCGGCGGTGTCGTCGCTGGGCATAGTCAAGGGCGCGCGGGTGTGGCTGGTGATCAAGACGCATTCCTGTCATCTGGTGAGGTAGGTGGTTCACACGATGGACACGAAGGTCTCAGGATGGAGTGGGGAAGAAAAAACATCAGCGCAGAGGACGCAGAGAGGCAGAGAGCGCAGAGGGGCCTTACACAGTTGGACCCGCATGGGAGGCTAGTCAGCATGATTAGGAAGATTGCAGTTCTCGGATTTGTGATCGCGACGATGTGCATCGACGCGGCAGCGCAATACATGCAGGCGATACCGCCGGACAAGCCAGGCAACGAGCAGGCGCGCATGGAGGTCATGCAGAAGTGGCTCAATGACTGGGCCAACCTGTCGCGCTACGGCGAGGCGGATAAGAAGCTCGGGCCTGCTGCGCCGGGTGAGAAGCGGGTCGTCTTCATGGGCGACTCGATCACCGACATCTGGGACCTGGCGAAGTATTTTCCGGACAAGCCATACGTGGATCGCGGAATCAGCGGGCAGACGACGCCGCAGATGCTGGTGCGATTTCATCCGGACGTGGTGGAACTGAAACCCGCGGTCGTGGTGATCCTTGGCGGGACGAACGACATTGCCGGGAACACCGGGCCGATGACGACGGAGCAGATCGAGGGGAATATCGCATCGATGGCCGACATCGCGCGCGCCGAAGGAATCCGGGTGGTGCTCGCGTCGGTGACGCCGATCTATCCGGCGGCGAGTCACATGCGCTTTTACGAGCAGCGGTCGCCGGAGAAGATCCGCGAACTGGACGGGTGGATCCAGTCGTATTGCGAGCGCACCGGTTGCACGTATCTCGACTACTACTCGAAGCTGGTGGATAAGAACGGTGAATTGCGGCACGAATTGTCGGACGACGGTTTGCACCCGAACGCCTCCGGTTTTGCGCTGATGGCGCCCCTGGCAGAGGCGGCAATCGAGAGGGCAGTCGCAAGTCGCCGGGCGCCGGTCGCCAGACATTAACAACCGCAAAGGGCGCAAAGGGACGCAAAGGATACCCAACGGCACATCGAGAGTGATGGCAGTCACATCGGGTTCTGCTCACGAGCGTTAAACTGGCCGTGCTGTTCCGGAGCAGACATTGTCCAAGAGCGTATTCGCCGCCGACCTGGGCGGAACGAAGCTGGCCTGCGCGGTGGTTGGCGCGGACGGTAAGATTTTTCGACAACTCACGGAAAAACTGCAGACGGGATCGGCCACGGCGCCGATCGAGCAGATGGTGCGCCTGGCGCGAGAGCTGGGAGGCCCGTATGCAGCCGCGGGCGTGGCGGTGCCGGGACTGGCGCGGCGCAACGGAACGGTATGGGCGCCGAATGTTCCCGGATGGGAGCGGATGCCGGTCGCACGGCTGCTCGAAAAGCATCTGCGGGTGCCGGTGGCGGTGGAAAGCGATCGTAACGCTGTCGTTATGGGCGAAGCTTGGCGCGGAGCGGCGCGAGGCAAGCAGGACGTGGTGGTACTGATCGTGGGAACGGGAATCGGCGCGGGAATTCTGAGCGGCGGAAAACTGGTTCGCGGCGCGCATGAACTGAGTGGTTGCGCCGGATGGATGGCGCTGGGCGGAAAAGAGACAGCGGAATTTCGAAAACGCGGCGAACTGGAGACGCTGGCGGCGGGACCGGCGGTAGCGCGCGCGGCGGCCCGAATGAAGTTGAAGGGGACGACCGAGGAGATCGCGTCGCTGGCCCGGTCGGGAGATGCGCGCGCGAAGAAAATCTTCGACGAAGTGGGCCGCGTGCTCGGGCTGTCGGTGGCGAACCTCATCAGCTTGTTCGATCCCGAGGTGGTGGTGCTGACCGGCGGGCTGACGGGCGCCGTGGATCTATTTCTTGAGAAGCTGGAGCAAACGGCGCGGGAGCGTTGCCAGCCGCTGGTCGCGCGAGAGGTGGAGATCCGGGTGAGCCGTTTGCAGGCGAAGGTAAATTTGCTGGGAGCGGCGAAGGTGGCGTGGGAAGAACAGTAACAAGTAATAAGTAATAAGTAATAAGCAATGAGTAATGAGTAATGAGTAATGAGAGCGTGTTTCAAGAGTAATTTTCTGGGCTGATGCCGGATGGCCTCAGCGGCTAAAGCCGCGCCCTTCCGAAATCAGTTTTGAAATAAGTCCGAGTTAGGACAAGAAACATAACGGGAGCGTGATGAGCCTTATTCAATATCGGGATCGCATATCGGAAGTACTGGGAAAAATCTGGAGCACGCAGGCGGAGAACATCGGCCGGGCGGCTTCGTTGATGGCGGAAAGCATTGCAAGCGGCGGAC
>JBOGLI010000677.1:0-2266 GCA_050746165.1 Terriglobales bacterium
AGACTCTGCAGCTCCGATGGCACGTAGTCGTCAATGTCCCTCCCGGCAGAAACGTGCGGCCTGGGATCGCGCGCTCGGGCCGGCGGCGTATCGAGAGGCGGCGTCGGCTCAGGCACAACGGCGGCGATGCTCGATGCCGACCGATTGTCCAGCGCGTCGGCGTACTCGACGGCGTCGGCGAATGCTTTGAGCGTGCGCCGCACTTCGTCGTCACGCCGCAGGAACCGGTCGGTCGACCAGATCCGATGAAAGCGCCAACCGAGCGCCGACCCCGGTTGTGGCAAGCAGTGTGGCACAAGATTCCAGGCTGATGAATCCGGAACTCAAGAAATGCGGGTTCGAATCGTGGGCGAGTACCCGACGGACGTCACACCAGGCGCAGAGGGCGGTGCTGAAGCGTACCTGGCGTCTTATCGCACTGGGGCGATAACGTGGATGGCGTCTCGCCTGCTCCGACGTCCTCAAGCCGTTTCCCACCGTCTCAGCGGACTCGACGCGGTCGCTCCTTGCGGCTACGCGCTGACGGGAACGAATCACCAGGCCCAAGAATCCGCGCCCTCAGCTTTGTCTGCGGGAAGTCTCTCCGGTTTAGCGTTACCACAAAGTCGGCATCGGCAGACTCAGCGCAAGTCCAGAACGGCGAGTCGCCAGGATCAGGATCGGCTTCAACGGTGCGCCGTGGTTCAACCCATTCCGCCTCTTCCCGCAGCAGATTGACGACGCGACCGATGACCGAGGGGCGAACCTGCAAATGTTGCCAACACCGCTGCGTATTCTTCGAGGATTTCTGCGGTCATGATCCAGGTGAACGTGTCGTTGTCTACCCAGTCGCGCAGAAGCATCGCGCTGGCATTGGCAGGCGCGACGTCGCGCTTGAATCCCGCGATGCCGGCCACCAGTACCGACGTGTCGACGACGCCTCTACGCTGTGGCCGTTTCCGCGGCGTCGGCGACAACCGTGAGCTCCGGCTTGTTTCGCTGGGACCGCACCCTTCGAATCGCGTCGAGCACCTGCTCCTCTGAGACGTCTGTGAGATCAGCTGACGCATCAGACAGAGTCTTCAAGAACTCACGCTTCCAGCCTCGGCGCTTGCGTCCCCGCGGGAGATCTCTGGCGACGTCGGCCAGAGGCAGACGCCTTTCCAAGTCCGCGGCGAGCGCGCCGAGTGGAATCATCACCAGGAGCGGCGGTTCATCGGGATAGAACGTCGCTTGCAAGCGCACGATCACTGGCTGGCCCGAGGCGAAATCCGGCAACTTCGCGATGGCTTTTGTAAACGTCGCGAGGTACGCGCTCGATGCGTCGAGCGACCCCTTCAAATAGGTGACGACCTTCGCCTGGAGAAGGGTCTTGCGGTCGAAGTAGTAGAGACCCGCTCGCCGCCGCGGGCGGATGACACGATGCTGAACAAGATTCTGAAGGTCCTTCGGCGGCAGGCCGAGCACGGCACTCGCCTGTTTGAGCTTGAGTCCAGTGTTCTCCATGCCGCCTCCTATTACCATCTACATTTTAGCTCATAATCGCTGCGCGCGTTCAGCGATCACGGCGAATTTTCGGCGAAGGCGAAGAACACGGCTTGTCAGACTGGTCCGCAAGGCTTTGAAGTTCAGTGAGTTGCGCGAATCTAAGCATCCGGTTCGAGCCGTATGCCTCAGCAGGCAAATTGTTCACGGACGAGGTGTGCGCTAAGTCGTTGAGTAGATGGCTCCTCGGGCTGGACTCGAACCAGCACCCCAGCGGCCAACAGTTACATCGTGGCGATGCGCGTCTGAATCGTACGGCCTCGCTTGGACCAATAAATCCGCGACTCAACTCGCGTTGATCAGCAACGCACTGTTCGTACCGAATCACCTGTTTTTCGATCAGGGTGGGTACATTTTTGGGTACATTCTCACGACCGAGTGTGCTGCTTGAGAGCAATCACGAAAGGCGCCATTGCACTACCTCATTCTCAGCCTTCGTGAACCCGTACTCCTTTTGAACTTGAAGAGGATTCGCACTGCGAGAGGCAGCGCACAATCGGCAAAACGCTTACTCCTCGCGAAGCAGCGCGATCGGATCCACTCGCATGGCGCGGCACGGCGTGCAGGTCTCTTGACGGATCTCGTCCGCCGGGCCGAGGCGTGCGCGGATCGGCCGGAGGGGCGTCGTTTGCGGTTCCGGGCGGAGGCCGACACGCTCGCCACGATCGCCCGCGCCGTGGACGCCGAGCGGCACTGCTGCCGCTTTCTCCGCTTCGACATCAGCGTCGAACCCGATGGCGGG
>JBOGLI010000678.1:0-2730 GCA_050746165.1 Terriglobales bacterium
AGAAGCGCATTGGGAGCGTACATTGCCCGTGTTTTTGAAAACGACGCCGAGCG
Organism: Terriglobales bacterium; assembly: GCA_050746165.1. Taxonomy (GTDB): domain Bacteria; phylum Acidobacteriota; class Terriglobia; order Terriglobales; family Acidobacteriaceae; genus DAISJI01. Next base: position 54 of record JBOGLI010000678.1, read on the forward strand.
TTTCATTTAATTAGTGAAGCAGGAATGTCACATAAGACTTGGCGAGCCGACCGACCAGCACAAAACCGAGGCAGCGCGAGCGCTGAGTTACGGCGCTGGTCACTGTGTGTTCGTGAATAAGCCTCTGGGCCGTTCTGTCCCAATCGCATTGATGTCTACGACAACTCAGCGTGCCGGAGAAGGTTTGGCTGCTCGCATTTCGTATTTATTTGGCGGCATGCGCGAACTTTCGGCATGTCTGGCTGACGCACGGATTAATGAAGTGGTAATGCCAGTGCTCGGAGCTGGTCACGGTCGAATCGACGCCCCGCTCGCGTTCGTCGGTTTGTTGTTGGCCATCGCTGAAGTAGCGCGATATGGTCACGGCGGGCAACGGCTTAGGCGAGTCACTATCGTCATATTTAAGCGCACACAGGACAGTGCGCCGGAAGTGGACTCAGTAGTCGTTCGAAGAGCGCTGGCGTTGGTCGGTTCCCGGGAGTGAGAGGATGTCGAACGCGAGCGACCGCTTCAACCTTTCTCGATTCACAACTGCTCAGAATCCGGTGTACGAGCAAGTGGAAAAGGAGCTGCGCGAAGGCCGCAAACGAACCCACTGGATGTGGTTTGTATTTCCTCAAATCATTGGGCTCGGCCAAAGCGAACAAACGCGTTGGTTCGCAATCTCTTGCCTCGATGAAGCACGAGCTTACCTTGAGCATCCGATTTTGGGTCAGCGGCTCAGAAATTGCACGCGCCTCGTCTTAGAAATTCAGGGCAAGTCTGTCGGTGAAATATTTGGCAGCCCTGACGATCTGAAGTTCAGATCGTGCATGACGCTGTTTGCCCGTGCAACATCAGTGAACTCAGACTTCAACAAAGCTCTTAAACGATACTTCGACGGCATAGAGGATCCGCTGACACTCGAAAGGATTTAGAGCACTCATGAGAAAAAAAGTCATTGCCGCAAACTGGAAGATGTACAAGACCCCGGAGCAGGCGCGCGCTTTCTTCGAAGAATTTCTCCCCGGCGCTCTTTCGCACAAGCGAGATGAAATTGTCGTCTGCCCGCCCTATCCGTGCATTGCCGGCGCCGTCGCCGCCGCTCGCGAAACCAACGTCCGCATCGGCGCGCAGAACATGGGATGGGCGAAAGAGGGTGCCTTCACCGGCGAGGTCTCCGCGCCTATGCTGCTCGCCATCGGCTGCACGCACGTGATCCTCGGCCACTCGGAACGCCGTCAGTACTTCGCCGAGACCGACGACACCGTCAACGCAAAATTGAAGTTGGCTCTTGAATGCGCCCTCGTCCCGATTGTCTGCGTCGGCGAAGTGATCCAGGAGCGCGAGGCCGGATTGACCGAAGACATTCTGCGCCGACAGGTTTCTCGCGCGTTTCGCGAAATTGACGGCGAACATGCCGCCCCGATTATCGTCGCTTACGAACCCGTGTGGGCGATCGGCACCGGTAAGACCGCCACTCCCGAGATGGCGGCCGACGCCCATCGCATCATTCGCGCCGAGATCGCTAACGCTGTCGGTAAGAAAGCCGCCGACGACATGCGCATTCTCTACGGCGGATCGGTGAAGCCCGACAACGCCCACGCGCTCATGTCGCAGACGGATATCGATGGCGCCCTGGTCGGCGGGGCCAGCCTCGATCCAAAGTCGTTTACCGCGATCGTGAATTACTGATGGCCTCTCAGGAGCACAAGCCGTTTCGCGTGGCGGTAGTCGGCACCGGCAACGTCGGCGCGACCTTCGCCTATGCGCTGCTGTTGAGCGGTCTTGCCGCCGAGATCGTTCTCATCGACAAGAACCACGCGCGCGCCGAAGGCGAAGCCATGGACCTGAACCATGCCGTTCCCTTTGCCCACGCGACGCGCATCTGGGCGGGCGATTACGCGGATTGCGCCGGCGCGAGCGTGACCGTCGTGTGCGCCGGTGTCGGACAGAAGCCCGGCGAAACCCGCCTTGACCTGGTAAAGCGCAACGCCAGCGTCTTCGCCGAGGTCGTCCCGAACATCGCCCGCGCCAATCCGGAAGGCGTGCTGTTGATCGCCACCAATCCTGTCGATGTGCTCACCTACGCTTCGTTGCGCTACTCGGGACTGCCCGCGCGCCGCGTGATCGGTTCGGGCACCATCCTCGACACCGCTCGCTTTCGCTATCTCATCAGCCACAAGTTTGGAGTCGATACCCGAAGCGTGCATGCCTACATCATCGGGGAACATGGCGATAGCGAGGTGCCGGTGTGGTCGCTGGCGAATATCGCCGGCATGAGGCTCGGGGAATTCGCCGCCGCAAACGGCATCGCGTGTGAGAAGAGCGACCTCGACGAAATCTTCCGCTGCACCCGTGACGCCGCCTACGAGATCATCAAGCGCAAAGGCGCCACGTATTACGCCGTTGCCGCCGGCCTGATGCGCATCGTCGAGGCCATCCTGCGCAACCAGGCGACCGTGCTTTCCGTGTCCAGCCTCGTGAGCGGCTACTACGGGATTTCCGACGTCAGCCTGAGCCTACCAACCATCGTGGACAGCGCCGGCGTCCAACGCCAGCTTCAATTGCAATTGGATGAGACGGAGCAGCAGGGGCTGCACCATTCCGCCGAGGTATTACGAGCCACTATTGCGAGCCTGCAACTCTGAGGGGCGCCCCTTCTGCATCTCCCGCAGGCGATTGATCTGCTTCATGT
>JBOGLI010000679.1:0-2120 GCA_050746165.1 Terriglobales bacterium
ACTCGAAACCGAAACTCTCCTATTCCGGCCACGCCCTCATCGCCATCCGCGCTACCTCTTCCAGTTCCTCGCGAGTCGCCCCACCGGCCGCCTGCACCGACATTCCCCACAAAACGGTGACGACGTATTTCGAGAGTTTGGTCGCGTCCACGGAGGGCGGTAATTCGCGCTCCTCGACAGCCCGCTCCAATCGTCGGCGGATGGCGGCTTCGGCGCCGGCACGCCTACGTGCGAGTTCCTTGCGCACCGATGCCGTCATTGGCCCCGTCGCGAGCGCTCCCTGCACCAGCATGCAGCCATCGGGGCGCCCCCTCTGCATCACCATATCGATGGCGCCTTGGAACAGCTTCTCGATGGCACGGCGTACGTTCGGTTCTTCTAACGCGCGCGGCAGATACGAAGCAGGCCGCTGAACATATCGGTCGAGCACTTTTCGGAACAGCCGCTCCTTGTTGCCGAACGCGGCGTAGAGGCTCGGGGTGTTGATGCCCATGGCGCGGGTCAGGGCCGACATGGAGGTGCCTTCGTAGCCGTGCCGCCAAAAAAGAAGCAGCGCAGCGTCCAGCGCCTTCTCTGCGTCGAATTCCCGCGGCCGGCCACGTTTCATGGTTGTTGGTTATTGGTTATTGGTTTTTGGTTATTGGTTATTGGTTATTGGTAATAGTCCGGTTGAATTTTGCATGAACCCGTCCGACCAACAACCAAAAACCAACAACCAACAACGGCTTTTTGTTTTCCGCTGGTTACAATATTTCCGATTGACCCCTGCGTACAACAAAATTATATTTAGCGGTCGTTATAGAATCCAAGTTCTTCCGCGTGGGGCGGAGGGGCAACGATCGAACTGCAATCCATTTGGCAACGCATGGGTCATTCCTGTAGCGTTGCCCATCAACGGTACCGCATTCAGAGACAGAGGAGATTCGCATGAGCAACGTTCGGGTACTGGTCGGCACGCGCAAGGGCGCCTTCGTTCTCACCTCCGATGGCAAGCGCAAGAACTGGAAGATCGACGGGCCGCTTTTCGCCGGCTGGGAGATCTACCACCTGAAGGGATCGCCCGCCGATCCGAACCGCATGTGGGCTTCGCAGACCAGCTCGTGGTTTGGGCAGATGATCCAGCGCTCCGAAGATGGCGGCAAGACCTGGGCGCCTCCGGGCGGCGAGACCATGCCCGCCAACTTCGGCGACAAGATCGCCAACAAATTCGAGTACGACACCTCGCCTGAAACCGGCGCACCGCTCACTACCCACCAGTATTACGACGGCACGCAGAAGCCCTGGGTGTTCAAGCGCGTCTGGCACCTCGAGCCGTCGCTGCACGATCCCGACACGGTCTACGCCGGAATCGAGGACGCTGCCCTGTTCCGCTCCACCGACGGCGCGCAAAGCTGGCACGAGATGAGCGGCCTGCGCGGCCACGGCACCGGCCCCAAATGGACGCCCGGCGCGGGCGGCCTCTGCCTGCATACCATCCTGCTCGACCCGACCAATAAGGACCGGATGTACGTGGCCATCTCCTCGGCGGGCACATTTCGCAGCGACGACGGCGGCAAGAACTGGAAGCCGATCAGTAAGGGTCTGCGCTCACCGTACATTCCCGACCCGGACGCCGAGATCGGGCACTGCATCCATCGTATTGCGCTGCATCCTTCGCGGCCGAACACGCTCTACATGCAGAAGCACTGGGACGTGATGCGCACCGACAACGCCGGCGATCTGTGGACCGAGGTCAGCGGCAACTTGCCCACCGACTTCGGTTTTGTCATCGACGTGCACGCGCACGAGCCGGAGACGATCTACGTCGTGCCCATCAAGAGCGACTCCGAGCACTTCCCCATCGACGGTAAGCTGCGCGTCTATCGCAGCAAGAGCGGCGGCAACCAGTGGGAGGAACTGGCGAAAGGTCTTCCCGAGCGCGATTCCTACGTGGACGTGTTGCGCGACGCCATGGCCGTGGACAAGCTCGACGACTGCGGCGTGTACTTCGGCACCACCGGAGGCCAGGTGTACTGCTCTCCGGACGGCGGCGATAACTGGAGCGCGATCGTCGAACATCTGCCGCCGGTACTGTCGGTCGAGGTGCAGACGCTGAGGTGAAACAGCTTTTGGCTCTTAGC
>JBOGLI010000680.1:0-3199 GCA_050746165.1 Terriglobales bacterium
GACCTCTACAAAATACGACGTAAAGGCCGCCCAAGCCGCCCAAAACTGTCCGCCATACCAATAGTGCCACCAGATTTTTTGGTGGACCGCCGAGTCGACCGCCGAGTCGACCGCCGAGCCGACCGCCGAGCGGACCGCCGAGTCGACCGCCGAGTCGACGGCTAGTTTCCCCGACGAATGGAGATGAGAATCGCCATTCGTCGGGGCCGCTACGATTCGCTTCGCAATCAATGTTGCGTACACGACAGCGCTCAGCGCGGCACTGATCGGGCAAGGCAGCCAGATGACGCGAGACTCACGAAGATTGGCCAGCTTGTACAGTCCGGCAATGGCGCGCTCAGCTTTTTCACGATCTGCCGGTGCTGTGGATAGTCCAATGTCGACCCACTTCTTGATGAACTCAGGAAACCTTGCTTCCTGTTCCTGTGTGAGCTTCGTGATCCTCGCCATCTCGTCGCCTCTCCCGCTTACTGTTTCGTTTCCCTTCCGAGCCAGCCTTGATGTCGCCGTCAGTCCGCAACGTTGCGGATTTCTTCCGGCGAATATTCCCGCTGCCTGACGATTTCGTAATCACCAGGCGGCAGGACGATCGGCGCATGCTCTTCGTGCACGATGCGCACGCCGTCGCTGCCAACTCGCATGTAGAGTCCCTCACCGCATTCGTACACTTCCGTTGCGGTCAGGTCCTCGACCCGGTGCGCGTGGCCGGTGACTTCGCCTTCGGCGAGTACGCCGTTGGGACGCTTTACGAGCTTTTGCTTCGGCAGCTCGCTGACTCGCCGGATAAGAACGTCGCCCTGTCTGTAATGTGCTTCGTGCGCGTTTTGACTCCTTGTGAAAATCAGAAATTGAAACCGGGTTGCGGCGAAGACTGCGCCGACGGTGCCGCAGGCGTCGTGGTTGTATGCGCCGGCGTATTGGTTGATGGCGCTTTTGCGGCTTCCTTCGCCTTGCGGTGATCGAGGATCCTTGTTTTCAGTTCCGGCAACTTTCCTGCGTATTGGCCGAGCTTCGCTTGCCGATTGGCGGCATTCATGCCGTCTTCGGCCATGAGTTTGTCGCATTCCTCGCGCAGTGCTTTTTCCGGATCGTCAACGACTGGCGCGGCCTGGAGAACGGGCGCAGTCGGTGTGTCTTCCGGCGGAATATCCATGGCTTCTTCCGCGATGTTGACGCCGCGGAGAGCGTCGGCGAACTTATCGCGGATGGCGAAGCCTCGGGCGCGCATCTGGAGCATGCGCTTGGGCGACGTAATCCATGGCGTGTCCTTGCCTTCATAGCCCTTCTTGCCCCAGAGCTTCGCGACTTTCGCATCATCGATCGAGAAGCGCGACTCGTACTCCGGATGTCCTTTGCGCTTGATCTTGCAGATGGCGATCATCTTGTCGCCTTCGCCTTCGATAGATTCGTGGTGCCATTCGTAATCCTTGTGAGCTTGGACCACGGCAAGTGCGGCGTCCCCCCAGAGCGACGGGCGTCCGTTGATGACGGCGATGTTTTGAATGGCCTGTATTGGCGACAATCCAACCTCGGCGCCCATCTGGATGGCAATGAACACGTTCGCGGGCTTGCCCTTAAAGTCCTTGGGCGCAAGATCGCTCTTGGCGACCATGTCGGAGAATTTCAGCGCATCGTCGAAGGTGGTTGGGGCAAACGATGCCGGACGGGAGAGCGCCTGCGGCTCTCTCTCGCGAATTGCCAGGGCTTCTGTCGCTGGCTTCTTCTCGTCGATAGCTACTGTCGTCATATTCGTCACCTGCTCTGTCCGTCTGCGATCTGCTTCTGCACTTCGCCGCTGCTCATGAATCGGTCCACCGCCGCGTGCACACATGCCTGGCCGCAGAAATGGAACTGACGAACCTCTGGCCTCGCACACCCCCACCGCACGATCTCAATACCTGGATTCATTTGCCCGCGTTCACTGCCGTGAGTGAGTTGGATCGCAAACCAGTGATTTACCTCTTTGCGCTCCGCGCCGCACTCATCACAGATGAATTGCTCTCTCTTCATTTCCACGCCTGGTGTATCGCCAGGATGGCCAGACCCCAGATCGACGCCAACGCAATCAGCGCGTATGGCCACTGCCGCTCCCGTTTCATGGCCGCACCCCGGTTGAGCGGCGAAATTCACTGTCACTCCAAGTTGTCGCTTTCGCCGTGTAATTGACGCAGCCGCAGTTAGTGAGCGAGCAGAACTCGTTCGCGTTCTTTACCAGGCTCTCTTTGTGAAAGTGGTAGCAATAGGGGTGTCCGCATTCGCATGCCGACCTGTGCGCTGGCGTGCGCGATGCCTGACGCCTCGCGCGGCGGCGTCCGCAGACGATGATGGAGATCACCAGCATCGTCGCCGCCATCACCACGCACCCGGAGACGAAAGATATGAGATCGATCACGGCTTCACCCACTCTTTCCGCGCGACGTAGACGGTTGCGCCATCCCGCAACTCGCGCCCGTTATCAAAGATCACGCCGTCTTTGCGAAGCTCGGTGAAGCGGCCGCTCAGCTCGTTGGGGAAGTACTTGCGGCCAGATGGATGCTGGAGCGTCGCTGCCGTCTCTTTCAGCGTCGCGCCGGAGAATCCGCAGCCGGCGACGAAGATGCGCACGCGCTCGCGAATCGAAGCCTTGAAATTGCTGACTGCCGAGTTGGCTGCCTCGGAGTTCTGGTTTCCGCCATGCTTACGGCGCGTGATGTCTGGGAGCGGCCGAGGCGCGGGCGCGTCGGGTACGTGGTCGAAGAGTGGGAGAGGACGGGCGATCATTTCGCACGCTCCGTCTTGCGCACGGGCGGACAGGATTTGCGTCTGCGCGACACGGGAAGGCCGCTGAGCGCACCTGCGATTAACTTCGCCTGGCGAATAGAAGTGCACCCACTTGCTAGGGCTCGCCCCGTCCTCTTGTGAGACACATTCCAGCGGTTGCGAACAAAAGTTACGGACTCCGACGGTCGGCGCTGGCGCGGCGGGAAGGGAAGGACCAACTGCGGATTCCTGGTAGCCTGGCAGCGCACCCAATAGCGAACCGTGTGACTCGAAGCGGTCGTTTCTTCCGTCATTGACATCAGGAATTTCATTGCTTCCCCTCCAAAAAAACGGGCGAAGCAGCAGGTTCGCCGCTCCGCCCATTCACCATGGCAACTTCATCGACAGGGGAAACATTTGCCAATCTCGCCGACAGTACGGCATCGAGTTCTTTTTGTTC
>JBOGLI010000681.1:0-1459 GCA_050746165.1 Terriglobales bacterium
GGTCTATGTGCGAACAATCGCCTACGGATTCGTTTACGACGATTTCCAGGAGATCGTCATGAATCCGTGGGTCCACTCCTTCAGGAATTGGCGGGAGATCCTGGGGAACAACTTCTGGGCCTTCGCCGGCATGGTGGGGAACTACTACCGTCCGATGACCAGCTTCTGGCTCGCCGGCAACTATTCGCTATTCCACAGCATTCCCGGTTGGTTTCACCTGACCTCGATCGCCGCCCACGTGCTGGCGACCGGACTCGTGTATCTGCTTGCGTGCCGTCTGTTGAACAATCGTTGGACGGCGGTTGTTGCAGCCGCGCTTTTCGGACTCAATCCCATCCACGTGGAACCGGTCTCCTGGATATCGTCAATCCCGGAGATCCTGATGGCGATTTTCTTTATCGCCGCGTTTCTCGCCTTCGAGCGCGCACGCGAGAGCGGCCGCCGCTCGTGGGTGTATGTGTCCGCCGTGGTGTACGGCATCGGACTGCTGTCCAAGGAAACCGCCGTAGCATTTTTGCCGGTAATCGCCGTGTGGGCGTGGACGCGAAGCGAGGGACAACGGGCACGCGGGTGGACATGGCTGGGCCAGATGGCGCCCTACGCGCTCGTCAGCGCCATCTACGCCGGCGGACGTATTTACGCCATCGGCGGCATGGATAATCCGTACTTTCCGCGAACCTGGAGTTCTGTCGTTGCCACCTGGCCTGCGGCGATGTGGGTGTACGTGCGCGGCATGTTGTGGCCGTTTCCGCCGCAGCCCTCCTACAATCTCGACCTGGTCTCCCAGTTCTCGTTCTCGACCGTGGTACTGCCGCTAATGCTTTCGGTACTTGGAATCGCGGCCGTGGCGCTCATCGTTCGCAAGAAAAACCTGGCGCTGCTGACCGTCGCCTGGATCGTGATGCCACTCGTACCGGCACTGATCGGCATTCGGGTCTTTCAGTGGCACGATTATGCGCACGACCGTTACACCTACCTTTCTTCCGTGATGGTCGCGATTGCGATGGCGTATGCGCTGCAACAGGTTTCCTCCCGACTGGAAACGCGCCGCGTGCAAGTGGCGGGCGCCGTTGTTTTGGCCTCGGCCTTCGCCGTGACGACGGTGATCTCGACCGGGGTATGGCAGGACGACCGCACGCTCTTTACGCGCGCCTACCAAGACGCTCCCAAGAACCCGCTGACCGGCGTCGATCTCGCCCAGGCGTACGCGGTCGACGCGCGTTACGATGATTGCATTGCCCTGCTGAAAACAACACTCAAGGACCACCCGGACTATTGGCAGGCGAATTATGTGCTGGGACTGACCTACTACAATCTGGGCCGCTTCTCAGAAGCCGAACCCTACCTCGATCTCGCCTCTCGCACCTGGATGCGCCAATTCGAATATCCGAACGGCGCCCAGTTTTATTATCTCGCGCTCGCGCAGGAACACAACGGCCACTATCAGGCGGCCGAGACG
>JBOGLI010000682.1:0-6349 GCA_050746165.1 Terriglobales bacterium
GCCTATCCGGGAGCGCGGCAGCTCTCTTTCCACCGGACAGAAACAGCTCATCAGCTTCGCGCGCGCGCTGGCGCACAATCCGCGATTCCTGATACTGGACGAAGCCACATCGAGCGTCGATACCGACACCGAGCTGCGCGTCCGCGATGCGCTCGCCAACATGGTGGAAGGACGGACCTCGGTGGTGATCGCGCACCGGCTCTCGACCATCCAGCGGGCCGACAAGATCGTCGTCATGCACAAGGGACGCGTGCGCGAAATGGGCAGCCACCAGCAACTGCTTGGAAACCGCGGCATCTACTGGAAGCTCTACCAGCTCCAGTACAAGGACCAGGAAGTCCCGGCCGGCGTCGCGCCCGCACAACTCGGCGGGCCGGAAAACCTGGTCTCCGCGGACGACTAACTCAGACGTTCCTAAGTTTGTATCGCTGCAGCTTTCCCGTCGCGGTCTTCGGTAGCTCGTCGACGAACTCGAACCAGCGTGGCACCTTGCGGCCGGGCAGTCGCGACTTCGCAAACTCCGTCAATGCTCCTGCCAGTTCCGCGCCTGCGTGAAATCCGTTTGCCGGCACGATCCACGCGGCTGGCTTCAGGAGCTCATCCGTATCTCGACGGGCGACGACCGCGACCTCCGCCACGGCTTCATGCTCGATCAGCACATTTTCGATCTCAACCGGGCTGACCCAGACGCCGCTGACCTTGAGCATGTCGTCGCTGCGACCGGCGTACCAGTAATAGCCATCGGCATCGAGGCTGTACTTGTCTCCGGTGCGCAGCCATGGTCCCTCGAAGGTTTCCTTGCTCTTTTCGTGCTGGCGCCAGTAGAAGGCACAGGTGGCATCGCTGCGGATGTAGAGATTGCCGATCTCGCCGGTGGCGACGGGTCGGCCTTCTTCATCCACGATCCTGGCGGCGCATCCGGGAATCAGTTGTCCGCTTGAGCCGGGCCGAACGGCGCCGGGGCGGTTAGCGATGAACATGTGGAGAGCTTCGGTGGAGCCGATCGCGTCGAGGATCTCGACGCCGAATCGTTCCTTGAAGCGGTGATAGATCGCCGCCGGCAGGCTCTCGCCCGCCGAGACTGCATACCGGACGGAGGACAGGTCGTAATCACCGCCATCAGGGCGTTGGAAGTGCAGGGCCGCTGCGTAGCTGGAGGGCACCGAGAAAAGCAGCGTCGGGCGGTGGCGCTCGATGATCTCGAATACATCCTGTGGCCGCGCCGGTGCGCTCATCAGGATGCTCGTTCCGCCAACCAGCAACGGGAAGTAGAGCGCGTTGCCGAGGCCGTAGGCAAAAAATAGTTTTGCGGTACTGAAGAAGCGGTCGTCTTCGGTGATGCCGAGGACGTTGCGCGCGTACAGTTCCGCGGTGACGACCATGTCGTGCTGCAAATGCACGCAGCCCTTCGGCGCTCCGGTGCTGCCGGAGGAATACATCCAGAAACACGCGTCGTCCTTGTGCGTGGGCGCGGGCGGAAGTTCGGAGCTCTCAGAGGCAATCAACGCGTTGAATTCGTGGTGCGCGATGTCGGAACCCGACCGCGACCGGCTGAGGGCAGCCGGTCTCACACTCACCGTGATGATGTGTTCTAGCGCCGGAACACGTTCGTGCGGAATCGCGGTGATTTTTTCTATCAGCGATTCACTGACGATGACCACGCGCGCGCCGCTGTCGTTGAGCAGGTATTCGTATTCGTCCGGCTTGAGCATGGTGCTGACCGGCACAGGGACGGCGCCAATCTTGATAGCGCCGAAGAACGCGGCCGCGAACTCGGGGCAATCGAGCAGAAGAAGCAGGACACGTTCTTCGCTGCGTACGCCTAAGCGGAGGAGCGCATTGCCCGCCTGGTCGACCATCGCCGCGAGTTCGCCGTAGGTGGTCTGCGATTCGCCGCAGATGATGGCGACCTTGGTAGCACGGCCCTCCGCGATATGCCGGTCGATGAAGAACTCGGCGGCGTTGAAGCGCGGCGGGAGTTGGGCTGCGGGGTCGAGCATGAGAAACGCCGCAGGAATGATACAGAAGTTCAGAAGACCTTCGTGCAGGTCTAGCCGAGAGCCGAAAGCCGTAAGCCGCTTTTCTTAAGCCTTTTCCCCGCTTGACCTTTCCCTTAACCTCGCCTTTAATCGTAAAATCCAGATTTCCTGAAAGAAGGAGCACTAGCGGCCGATTTTCGCCGCTGAGAGCATCGTGTCCCACGCCGGGCATCAACTCAGCGTTAGCGCCGACGAGCGGAGCCGTCTTTTGGCGGCGGCTCGCGAATTGCTCGCGCGCGCTTACGCCCCCTACTCAAAGTTCCGCGTGGGTGCGGCCGTCCTGACCGCCGCCGGAAACATCTTCACCGGCTGCAACGTCGAGAACGCCTCCTATGGCCTGACGAACTGCGCCGAGCGGACGGCGATTTTTTCCGCCGTCGCCGCCGAAGGCGACAAGATGCGTATCCGCGCCGTGGCCGTGGTGAACGCGCAAAATGTCGCCTGCGCGCCCTGCGGCGCGTGCCGGCAGGTGATCTTCGAATTCAGCCCGGACTCGGTCGTGTTCTACCAGGGCAAGGACGGCATCGAGCAGGCCACGGCTTCTTCTCTCCTGCCTGCGGGATTCACGCTATGAGCACGAAGCCGGGCGCTGCGGCCCGCGAACGCACCCACCGCATCGTGGACCTGATCCGGCGCAAGCGCGACGGCGGCGAGCTCTCGGCCGAAGAAATTCATTACATCGTCTCCCGATATACCGAGGGCGCCATACCTGACTACCAGGTGTCGGCGCTGCTCATGGCGATCGTCCTCAAGCACATGACGCGCGCCGAGCTGGCCGCGCTCACCGAGGCGATGCTGCACTCCGGGTCGGTGCTCGACCTCTCCGACATTCCCGGACAGAAGGTGGACAAGCACTCCACGGGCGGCGTCGGCGACAAGACCTCGCTGGTCATCGCGCCGCTGGTCGCTGCCGCGGGCGTTCCGGTGCCGATGATCAGCGGACGCGGGCTGGGCCACACCGGCGGCACGCTCGACAAGCTGGAATCGATTCCGGGCTTTAACGTCAACCTCTCGCTCGAGGAATTCCGGCACGTGCTCGCCACGTGCGGCTGCGCGCTGATCGGGCAGACGGCGGAAATCGCTCCCGCCGACAAGAAGCTCTACGCGCTTCGCGATGTGACCGGGACGGTGGAAAGCCCGTACCTGATCTGCGCCTCGATCATGAGCAAAAAGCTGGCCGAGGGCATCGATGGCCTGGTGCTCGACGTGAAGACCGGCTCGGGCGCGTTCATGAAGACCTTCGAGGACTCGCTCTACCTGGCGGAGCTGATGGTCGATACCGGGCGGCGGATGGGCAAGAACATGGTCGCGCTGATCACCGACATGGACCAGCCGCTGGGCTACAAGATCGGCAATGCCCTGGAAATCGAGGAATGTATTGAGGTCATGCGCGGCGGCGGTCCGGCGGACCTGCGCGAGCTGTGCCTGGAATTATCAGCATGGATGCTGTACCTCGCCGGCCGAACGACGAGTTTCGACAATGGCCGCACGTTGGCCACCGAACTGATCACGAACGGCGCCGCACTCGAGCGCTTCCGCGAGATCATCACGCTGCAGGGCGGAGATCCCACGGTGATCGACGATTTCCAACGGCTTCCGCGCGCGGCGAATCGGACGTTGGTGGTGAGTCCGGCGACGGGGTATATCGCGGCGATCCAGTGCGAACAGGTGGGCACCGCAACCGTGGTGCTGGGCGGCGGACGCGAGAAGAAGGAAGACTCGGTGGATCCGGCGGTCGGATTGGTGCTGCACAAGAAGGTCGGCGATGCCGTTCGCGCCGGCGAACCGCTGTGCACCGTGCATTACAACTCGGCGGCACGTCTGAACGAAGCGCGCCGGCTTCTGGAAGGCGCGTACACGATTACAGAAGGACCGCCGGCGATGAAGCGCCCGCTGGTGCACAAAGTACTTAGTGCTTAGTGCTGAGTATGACGGCTGCAGTGCATTTCCACAGCACTCGGCACTAAGCACTCGATTCAATTTGCTGAAAGCTGATCGCTGACAGCTGAGAGCTGGTTTATGCAACGATTTGTCGGCCTACTTGGAATCATCACCCTGCTCGGGATCGCCTACGCGTTCTCGACCAACCGGCGCGCCATCAGGTGGAAGACGGTGGCGCTCGGCGTCACGCTCCAGTTCCTGTTCGCGCTCTTTGTCCTACGCGTGGCGTGGGGACGCGAGCTCTTCCAGTGGGCCGGAAACGTGGTCAACAAGGTCCTCGACAACGTCTTCGCCGGTTCGCAATTCGTCTTTGGCGACCTGGGCGCGAAGCAGAGTCATCTCGGATTCTTCTTCGCCTTCTCGGTGCTGCCGACCATCATCTTCGTGTCGGCGCTGTTCGCGATCCTCTATCACTACGGAATCATGCAGGTGGTGATCAAGGGATTCGCCAAGCTGATGGAGAAGATGGGGGCGAGCGGAGCCGAGGCGTTGAACGTCGCGGCCAGCATCTTCGTCGGACAGACAGAGGCGCCGCTCACGATTCGTCCATTTTTGCCCTCGCTGACCAAGAGCGAATTGATGACGGTGATGACGGCGGGCATGGCGCACGTGTCGGGCGGAATCATGGGCGCGTATATCGCGTTCGGCATCGAGGCCAAGCACCTGCTCGCGGCCGTGATCATGACCGCTCCCGGAACGATCCTGATGGCGAAAATGCTGGTGCCCGAGACCGAAAACCCGCTCACGGCGGCACACCGCAATCCACCCGGCGCCGCCCAGGCCGAAGCCTCGATCAACATGGACGAGGCGCTCAACGCAAATAAAGATGAAAACGTGCTGGGGGCAATAGCGCGCGGCACGACGGACGGCCTGCACCTGGCGATCAACGTCGCCGCCATGCTGATCGCGTTCCTGGCGCTGATTTCGCTGGCTAACATGGTCCTGGGCGGCATCCACAACCTGAATCACATGGCATGGTTCCCGGCGAGCCTGGAGAAGATCTTCGGATATGTCTTCGCCCCGGTGGCGCTTGTGATCGGGATTCCGTGGCACGATGCCGTGCAGGTCGGAAACCTGCTGGGCACGAGGATGGTGATCAATGAACTGGTCGCCTTCGGGAATCTTGGATTGATCAAGAACACGATCGACCCGCGCTCGTTTACCATTGCGACGTTCGCGCTGTGCGGGTTCGCCAACTTCAGCTCGATCGGCATCCAGATCGGCGGCATCAGCGCACTGGCGCCGAACAAGCGCGGCGAACTGGCCAAGCTCGGCTTCCGCGCGATGATCGCCGGCACGATGGCGAACCTGATGAGCGCGAGCATTGTTGGGCTGTTGATGAAATAACGGAGGAGATTTGTAATTTGAAATTTGTAATTTGGAAAGTAGGCGCCCGCTCGTTATCCAGATTACAAATTACCAATTACAAATTACCAATTGATGAAGGCTGCAATCGAAGCATCCCGAGCTCTCGACGATTTCTCCCGCGCGGAGGAAGCGGCGGCGTTCCTACGTTCGAAGACGAACCTGCGTCCGAGGGTCGCGCTCGTGCTCGGCTCCGGACTGGGCTCGTTTGCCGATCGCCTTACCGACGCCGTTAAAATTCCGTACGGGGATATCCCTCACTTCCCGCGCTCGACCGCCGAAGGACATGCCGGGCAGCTCGTCATTGGACTGCTCGGACACGCGCCCATCGCCTGCATGCAGGGCCGCGTCCATTTGTACGAGGGCTACAGCGCGCGCGAGGCCACCTTCCCGGTGCGCGTCTTCGGCCGCCTGGGCATCAAGGCGCTGATCCTCACCAATGCCGGCGGCGGCATCAACGAGAACTACACGCAGGGCTGCCTGGTGGTGTTGAAGGACCACCTCAACCTGCAAGGCGCGAACCCGCTGACAGGGGCGAACGAAGATCGCTTCGGCCCGCGTTTTCTCGACATGACCCAGGCTTACTTCCGGCCGTACCGGCAGATGGCGCTGGATGCCGGCAAACGCATTGGGCTGGATATCTTCGAGGGCATTTATGCGGCGCTTCCCGGGCCAACGTACGAGACGCCGGCGGAGATTCGGATGCTGCGCACGTTGGGCGCCGACGTGGTTGGAATGAGCACGGTTGCCGAGGTGATCGCCGCGCGCCACATGAACATGCGCGTGCTGGCGATCTCGTGCGTGACCAATCTCGCCGCCGGCATTCTCGACCAGCCGCTCTCGCATGCCGAGGTGCTGGAGACCGGCGAACGCGTCAAGGGAAAGTTCATCCAATTACTGGAAGCGATCATGCCGCAGGTGGAAGACCTGGCGGGATGAAGGAAATTGGTAATTTGTAATTTGAAATTTGAAAAGTCAATGAGCATCGCGGAAACCTGCAACTC
>JBOGLI010000683.1:0-8216 GCA_050746165.1 Terriglobales bacterium
GCACGGCATGGATGTGGCCTTCCAGGTGGTTGACGGCAATCAGCGGCTTATTCGTGGCGAACGCCAGTGCCTTGGCGAAGCTGATGCCCACCAGCAGCGCTCCCGCGAGCCCGGGCCCGCGCGTGACGGCGATCGCATCCACCGTGCTGTAGTCGCGATGGGCTTCCGCTAGCGCCGTTTTCACCACGGGGATGATGGCCTTCAGGTGCTCGCGTGACGCCAATTCCGGCACCACGCCTCCATAAGGCCGATGCGTGGCGAACTGCGACAGCACGACATTCGAAATCGTCTCCGCGCCGGAGCGCACTACTGCAGCACTGGTTTCGTCGCAGGAGCTCTCGATGCCGAGGATGTACGCGTCGCGCATGAATCTATACTAGCAATTAGCTGTCAGCTTGTAGCTCTTAGCCTTTAGCTTTTAGCCAGCAGAGTGCGACCTCGCTGCGGACTGTTTGGCTACACCGCTTCAGCTAAGAGCTAAAAGCTAAAAGCCAAGAGCCAATGTCTGCCCCCGACAAATCCGCTGCGATTGAGATCATCCGCACGCTGCGCGAGCGCGGATACGACGCGTACCTCGTCGGCGGATGTGTGCGCGACATCGTGCTCGGCCGCGAGCCCGCCGACTACGACATCGCCACGAATGCCACGCCCGACGAAGTCATGAATATTTTTCCACGTACCTGGGCCGTCGGCGCGCAGTTTGGCGTCGTCTTGGTTCCGATCGATCAGCAGATCACCAGATCGCCAGATCACCAGATCGGTGCCGTTCCGCCGGCGGAAGTGGACAAGATTGCCAATCGCGGGCACGCCATCGAGGTCGCCACCTTCCGCTCCGACGGCCTGTACACCGACGGCCGGCATCCCGACGAAGTCACGTTTTCCAAGCACGCCATGGAAGACGTGCAGCGGCGCGACTTCACCATCAACGGCCTGCTGCTCGATCCGACCGATAACCAGGTACTCGATTACGTCGGCGGCCTAAGCGACCTGCGGCATCAGATCATCCGCACCATCGGAGATCCCGAGCGGCGCTTCGGCGAAGACAAACTGCGCATGCTGCGCGCCGTCCGCTTTGCGGCGCGCTTTGGCTACATCATCGACCGTGACACCTTCGCGGCCATCCAGCGGCTCGCGCCGCAGATCCACCAGGTGAGCAAGGAACGCGTGCGCGACGAGCTTACCAAGATGCTCACCGAGGGCCACGCGCGCCGCGCCTTCGAGTTGCTCGACGAATCCGGATTGCTGCATGAGGTGCTGCCCGAGATCGAAAAGATGAAGGGCGTCGAACAGCCGCCGCAGTTTCACCCCGAGGGCGACGTCTGGGTGCATACCCTGATGCTGCTCGACCAGCTCAAGCAGGGATGCCCGCGCACCCTCGCGTGGGGCGCGCTGCTGCACGATGTCGGGAAGCCGCCCACCTTTCGCGTCGCCCCCGACCGCATCCGCTTCGACAGCCATGTGGAGGTGGGTGAAGCGATGGCGACAGAAATCTGCCGCCGCCTGCGCATGTCGAACGACGACACGCAACAGATCGTCGCGCTGGTTGGCAACCACATGCGTTTCGGCGACACCATGAAGATGAAACCGGCAACGCTGAAGCGGTTCATGCGCCTTCCACGTTTCGACGAGCACCTGGAGCTGCACCGCATCGATGTCCTCGCCTCACACGGAAACTTGGGCGTGCATTCCTTCCTGGTGCAGAAGCTGGCCGATACGCCGCCCGACGAAATTCGTCCGCGTCCGCTGCTGACCGGCCACGACCTGATTGAACTCGGACATCAGCCCGGCCCACGTTTTCGGGAGATCCTCGCCGCCATCGAAGACCTGCAACTGGAGGGACGGCTAAAGAGCAGGGAAGAGGCGCTGGAGTTTGTGCGCGAGCAGTATGCGTGAAGAGGCTATCGGCTGTCGGCTTTCGGCTGTCGGGGTCTCGATTGCTACAGCCGAGCGTGAAAAAAATCGTTCGCTGGGATACTCGAAATGCGGTAGCGGATAGCCGAGAGCCGAGAGCCGAAAAGAAAAAAAGTCCCGGCTGGTTGACCGGGACCCTCGAACAAATCAGGAGAGATGCACTTTCAACGAGCGACAATCGACAAAACGTAGAGGGCTGCGGAGAAAATTACTGCCACGGTAAACGCGTCCCAGATCCGCGTTTCCATCGCCACCGCTCGTGCTTTCATTCTCCGCATCGGCCCATCCCCCAACTGACGCCATCCTACGCCGCTTCAAAAATCCCGCAACTGTCGCCGGTAACCAGCTCGCGTTACCTCCGGGTTGGATAGAATCAAGGTATGGAACGCGCAGTCACCGGCCTGAAGAAAATCGTTCTCGACGCCATCCGCCAGTCGCGCCACGGCGATGCCCCGCTGCTCGCCTGGCCGGTGATCGTGGGCCGTGCCATCGCCGCGCAAACCAAGGCGCTGGAATTTACGGATGGAGTGTTGCGCGTGCAAGTGCCGGACAAGAACTGGCGCGCCGAACTGTCGCCGTTTGTCCCGCAATATATTGCCGCGTATCAGTCCGTCGCCAAGGTGGATTCGATCGAGTTCGTGATCGACGGGGAGCGATCGCGGCGCAAACCCGACAGCCAGTAGCCGACACCCAGTAGCCGACACCCTACTTCTTTAATTCTTCCGTCCAGTTGGTCACCAGCGTCACGCTGGGTGCGCGGGAATGCAAGCGTTGGCCGACGGCCATGTGCTTCCAATCGGGTGTAATGCTGAGGCCGGCGAACTGGTTGATGGAGATGCCACCCAAAACCGGTTGCATGCTTCCGAACTTGGGTTCGGCGCCGCTGCCCTCAAAGGTCATCGCGTAGATCTTGCCCTCCGCATCGACCACGCCGATGCGTTTTCCGCCAGCCTCGAACCCTCCACCGGTACTGCCGTTCGTCGAGATCTGCCAGCGGCCGTGCGGCACGGGGAAGGTCGTCAGGTAGAGCTCACGGTGGCCGCTCTCGTCGGATACATAGAGCATCCAGCGGCCGTCTCGGCTGATGTCGCCAACCGTCTCGTCGGCGGGTGTCGCCACCAGGGGCACGGGTTTGCGCTCGCCGGCGAGTGGCAACAGCCAGATATCGTTTCGAGTCGCCCTGCCACCTGACTTGAGGAATACCAGGAACCGCCCGTCGGCCGTTACAGCGGCGGGGAACAGGTCCGAGTCCATCTTGAGGAGCAAACGTGCCGGCTCGGCACTGTTGACGGGCTGTTCGTAGAGGTCACCTCGATTCGGATCGTCGAGGTTCGCGGCAAAGATCAGCGATTTGCTGTCCGGCGTCCAGGCAAACCCGTTGACCCGTACGCGGTTCGCCGCCGGCAGAATCGGCATCATGACGCCACGTGCGGTATCCATGACGGACGGTATCGGGCTTTCCGAGCGCGGATTCCGCACCAGCAATGCCACTTTGGAGGCATCGGGCGAAAGGGCGAAATTGCCATACGCGCCGGGCTCGCCGAATTTGTCGAGCACTTTGCCAGTGTTGATATCGATCCAGGAAAGCTGGACCTTGCTGGTATCGGCAGTGCTCCCATAGAGCAGCAATCCGGTGTCGGAAACGGTAAACGCGCCGGCCCAGCGATCCGGGTCCGTGGCCACGTCTTCGGCGATGGTTTTGGGGTCGCCGGTCGGCTGCAGCGTCGCCTCATTGACCGGCTCAACGCTGAGCGTGGATCCCCGCATGAACAGAAGGCGTCCCGACGTGTACCAGGTATTGGCGCTGGCGGTTGCGATCTTGGAAATCTTTCCGTCGCTCAAGCTGGTCTTGAGCAGATCGCCCTGCGTGTCGCCGTTCTTGATGGAAAGAAAGATGAACGCGTTGCCATCCGGCAGGAATTGTGGCCAGCGGTGGGTGACGTTCGGGGCGGCGTTGGTTATTCCGACCGGCTGCCCTCCGGAGGACGACACCTTCGACAATCCGCCCAGCGAGTCGGGTGCGAAGACGATTGTCCCGGCGGCATTCCACGCGCCTCCGCGGGCGTCCAGCGCATCGCAAATCGTTTCGACCGACCACGATTGCGTGTCCAACTTTTTCAGCTTGCCCGATACGAAGAACGCAACGGAACGGCTGTCCGGCGACCAAAACGGATAGGACGCGTAGTCAGTGTCGTCCACGCGCCGCGCCCGTAGCGACTGCAACGTACGTATCCAGAGGGCCGGTTTTTCGCCACCGACCTGTGCGACGTATGCCAGCATTTTGCCGTCCGGCGACAAGGCCGACGAATGCACCAGCGGGACGGTTACGCCTTCGCCAAGATCGATAGATGCGCGGATGATGGGCTTTTCTACGTTCGCCCGTTCATACGCGACCGTGCCAGCGATCGCTGCCGCTGCCATCACCAATGCCGTCGCCAGGGCCGCCAGCCACGGCACACCTCGCCGGCGTCGCGCGGTAAGAGAAACCGTGTCCACGTCGGCATCGAGCAGCCATTCCAATTCGAGTTGCAGGTCGTGCGCGGAATGGATCCGGTCTTCCGGGTCCTTTGCCAGGCAGGTGCGAACCACGCGCTCCAGCAATTTGGGCGCGCCCGGCAGCACACTCGTCATGGCCGGCGGTTCGGAGGCAAGGATCGCCGCGATGACGCTGGCCTGCGTCTTGCCCGCGAAAGCCGCGCGTCCGGTGGCCGCCTCGTAGAGAACGCAACCGAGCGCAAACAAGTCGGTGCGCGCGTCGGTGCCGCCCGATTCGATCTGCTCCGGCGCCATGTACTGATACGTACCGACGATCATTCCCTCCTGGGTGAGCGGCTGGCCCTGCGTCAACGTGGTGAGCGCGGAATGGGCGGCGGGGGCGGTGGTTGCCGAGGCGGCGGCCGTGCTGGAAATGCCGATGGGCTTGGCCAATCCGAAATCGAGCAGCTTGGCGCCCGCGCGTGTCAGCATGATGTTGGCGGGTTTGATGTCGCGGTGCACCAGCCCCGCGCGATGCGCCTTATCCAACGCATTCGCCACCTCCACTCCCATCTTTAAGACCTGCTGGAGCGGCATGGGGCCTCGCTCGAGGCGGTGCGCGACGGTTTCGCCGTCGACGTACTCCATTACCAGGAAATCCAATCCGTCCTGGCTGCCGACGTCATGCAGCACGCAGATGTTGGGGTGTTGCAGCGCGGAGATGGCACGCGCCTCGCGTTCGAAGCGCTGGCGCAACTCTGGAGTCGAAATGGGGCCGCCGGAGAGGACCTTGATCGCGACCGTTCGTTCCAGGCGGGTGTCGCGCGCCTTGTAGACAGTCCCCATCCCTCCGGCGCCCAGCGCCGACTGGATTTCATAGGGCCCGAGCCTCATTCCTGTGCTCAGCATCGTTGGCCCGAAGTCTATCCCGAAAGCAGTCGCCAGTCACCCGTTACGGTCACCAGTCGCCGGTTGCCAGTTCCCGGCAGACCATGCGCGGCTAACCCCGCCGGCACGTACTTTGTATCGCGTATGTCGTATTTCGGTCGAATGCGAAATACGAGGCAGGAAATCCGGAACACGGAACACGATATCCGAAACACGAAACACGACGTCTTTGGCAGGACTTTAAAGTGGTGTTCTGATTCGAAAAGCTTACTACCGGTCTCTGAATACCGGTGAGCGGTGACCGGCGACTGGCGACTGCGTTTCCGAAATCTCGCGCACTTCGCGTACCCGCGAGGTGACGACTGTATTGTGCTCGGGATGGCGAAACTCCATGTGCATGCCGCGTCCGATGAATCCGGCCTTG
The DNA here is from genome assembly GCA_050746165.1 of Terriglobales bacterium. Classification (GTDB taxonomy): domain Bacteria; phylum Acidobacteriota; class Terriglobia; order Terriglobales; family Acidobacteriaceae; genus DAISJI01. The sequence continues at coordinate 5,699 of JBOGLI010000683.1, forward strand.
AGCATCGAGCCGCCCCAGTTCGATCCCGCGATGCGCACGCGCGTCGGCGCCGGGCAGTACACCGGGTGGCCCCAAATGAGCACGTCCCCGCCATCACGGATCCAGATCGTGTAACGGCGGTTCTGCGTTTCCACTTCGAGCGTGGTATTGCCGGGGATGCGATTCAGGTAAACTCCACCTTCCACTTCCGAGCGGACGATGTCCCGGTTCACCTTGTCGCTGAGGTTCGGGTGTGGAATCCCGCCGGTCTCGAAACCCATGCACGCCCCCACTGATGCGCTGATTATAAGCCCGTTCCTCCGCGCCTGCGGCACCGGAATTTGCGGGCTACTGCACCCGTCCGCGATGGTGCGTCCGGAGCGCAACGTCGATCCCGATCATCGGCCCATAAACGTTAATCCCATAGTTCGAATAGCGCGGTTCCGACATACCCGGTGTACCCAAAAACTCTGCCCGCGCATGGCTCCCTACTACCGGACCCGTAAAAATGGCCCTGGCTACGGGAGGTGAGATGCTGCGGGAGTGGTGCTATGCGGCCTCGACGGTGAGTCAGCTTTCGTGCGCGGGCGACGGCGTCCGGAGGCAACCCGGAAGCAGATCGGCAACAAAATGTTGGCGGATTAGCTCTGTCCCGTCGCGGCGCGCAGCGCCGCCGACACATGTTCAGTCGCTTCTGCAGGCGCTAGTGTGGGGAATGTGCAGTCGAGCGTGGCGAATGGAGTCTTGGGCGCCAGAGATTGCAGCGCGCGCCGGTTCTCTTCGCTGACCCCTGGCCCTAGCACGACGAGCGCCGGTTTCGTCGCCTTGATCAGCACCCGGGCATCGCCCATGTTGCAGGTCGTAACCGGTGCATACCCGGCTTGGCGGGCCAATTCGCGAACCAGCGCCAGCACGTCTTCGGAATCGTCGAAACACACGACTTTCCTGCCGGTGGCGCGTCCGGAATCCGATTGTCGCGCGCCCTCGTAAAAAGCGGCGACGGCCTCCACCTCCGACTCGTGCGTCTCCAGCACCTGTTTCAAGTTCGTGATCTTCAATACATGCGCGATGTCGCGCGTTACGCTGCAAAGCTTCAGGTCCCCACGCGCGGAACGCAGGACGCCCGCCAGTCGCACCAGCAAGCCAAGACCGCTGCTGTCGAGAAAGCTTACGTCAGCAAGGTGGAGTACCAACTGGCGGTCGGTCTCCATCAGTTCGATGACGCGCTTTTGCAGCGCTTGGGCTTCCTCTCCGTTGACGATTCGGCCGTTGCACTTGAGCAGCGCCACGTCTCCGATCCGGCGGACTTCCACTTGCAGCGCCATCCCGTCTCCCCCTCGGCAGTGTTGGTGCATTCTCTGCTGTCCGGGCGAGAGTGTAAATAGATTTGTCGTGGAAAACGGCGCCGTCACCCGCCGTCCGAAGCGATGTCAGGCTAACGGCAGGTGCTAATCGATTTCATCGCCGCCGACGGCGCGCTTCGCCTCGGCCAGCTTCCGTTCGAGGAATTGGGTGTGGTCGGCTTCGAAATTGGAGAGTTCGACGTAAGTCTGCCGCAGCGCGCGGTCGCGGGTCTTGTCGATCAACTGCAAGTAGTAGCGCATTGCGGCCTGTTCGCTGTCGAGAGCGACTTGCAACGCCACCTTGCGGGGCGACACGGCGCCCTTGGCGCGAGTGACGGCAAAAATGTCGCTGTTCTCCAGGCGAGGCACTTCGATCATTTCGCGGATATCGTCTTCGGTGACCACGCAGGCCTGCGTGCCGTAGCGTTCGAAATAAAGTTCCTGCAGGCGCGTGCCGTGCCCGCGCTCCTCGTTGGACATGTCCCAAAAGACCTGCGCGATTTCCAGCGATTCGGGGTCCTTCAGTTCGGCAAACATCTCGGCAAACTGGCCGTACAACTCCGCGTTGCGTTCTTCGATAAAGATCGCGACGTGCAGCGCCTCTTGCGATGTCAGCGATGCGAATTCCCGTTTCATATCGGCTCCCGGTCAGGTCCGGCGGTTTGCGCCATCGTAAATGATCAGGCGGCGGACCGGCGCTGATGGCCCGTGGACCTGGGTACGCGCGAAGCTGGTTTTGGCGCTTCGGGCAAGCGTTGCAGCACAACGCCGCCGCCGTGCAGCACGAGCGTCATCTCTTCTGCGCACGCGCCGCACAGCCAGTACCGTTCCACCACCGCGGCGCCCATGCCGCTGCGGGCGGGACCGGCCGGCCTGACCGCGAAGATTCTGCCGTCGTGCAGGTAAAGGAAGGGAGCCGAGCACGCCGGATTCGCGCACTTTGAAACCATGACGCCCTCCGCGGCGGCTGGAGCTCCGCTCGACATACCGGGATCGCGCAGCACCAGCTTTGCCTGGCGCGATTGTACCGCCGGGCATGCGCAGCCAATGTCGCCGGCTCCCGAATTTCCTCCGCCTGGGTTTCGAATCAGAACTCGCCCGTTTCAGGCCGATGGCACCCACATGATTGTGCGTGCCTTCGCCCGCCGGGGCTGTGACCTGTGTCACGGGGAAGGGTGATAAAAAAAGGCCTCAAC
>JBOGLI010000684.1:0-9155 GCA_050746165.1 Terriglobales bacterium
TCCCAGCAGCGTCGGCTCGCCGCCCTGCCACGCGAACGGCACAGATTCTCCTGGGAATGATTCGATGTGCTGCCGGATATAACTTTCCAACACCGGGGCCGGCATCGCCCACTGCGCCGTTTTCGGATACAGCGTCTCTTTTTCCAGGTAGAAGCAATATTTGCAGTCGAGATTGCAAATGGGTCCGGTCGGCTTCGCCATGATGTGGAACGCAGGAGAACTCATCGCGCAACAACTCCCCGCGGTAACTCATGGCCGCGCACGATTGGGTTTACGAGATGCCGGCCGCGCATCATCTCGGCATTCTGCTAGTGGCGGGCGCCGCTTCCATGTAGGCGCGAGTGACGTCGTACTGCCAGGTGTCGCCCGATTCCTTCCGCAGCTCCTGCATGCGCGCCCGCAACTGGCTGACGAGACTTGCGTAGCGCGGATCGCCGTACAGGTTGTTGCGCTCGCCCGGGTCTTGCTGCAGGTCGTACAACTCGAACGCCTCCGGCTCCACGTAATAGTGAATCAGCTTGTAGCGCTCGGTGCGAATTCCGTGCTGCGGCGGAACTTGTTCGAAGTCGGGGTACTCGAAATACTCGTAGAACCAGTCCTTGCGCCAGCCGGAGGGATCGCTGCCCCTGAAAAATGGCACCAGGCTTTTCCCCTGCATCGACTTGGGAACCGCGATTCCCGCCATCTCCAGCACCGTCGGCGCAATATCCAGGTCCAGCGCCATGCGCTCCGGTCGCAGTCCCGCCTTGATGCCCTTCGGATACCAGACGATCAGCGGCACCCGAATCGATGGCTCGTGCATGAACCGCTTGTCGTACATCCGCCATTCGCCCAGGAAAAATCCGTGATCGGAACTGAGTAGGATGGCGGTGTCGTTCAGGTGTCCGTTCTTATCGAGTGCGCCGATGACGTCGCCGACATGCTTGTCGTTGCTCACCGTGCCCGCGTAGTGATCTTTCACCACTTCTTCCAACGAGCGCGGATCGTCGTCGGCCACCTGCGTGCTGCCGATTTTGTTGTATGCGTCCGCGAACTTCGGCTTGCCGGGGTAGCCCTTCAGATCGTCATTGAACGTATCGGGTACCGGGATGGGAACACCGTTATAAAGGTCCAGCAGGTCACGCGAGCGGTAGAACGGCGCGTGCGGCGCGTAGAACCAGAGGAACAGACAAAACGGCTTGTCTTTCTTGCGCTGCGAAATCCACTTCACCGCGCGTTCGGCTAGCAGATCGTCCACGTATCCGTCGTAAAACGTCGGGCCCGTGTACTGGCCGTGGCTGCCTTCGTACATCGCCGGATGGTAGTAAACGGCCTGTCCGTTGAAGCCGAAGTAGTAGTCCCAATCGTGGTCGCGAAGCGAGCCATGCACGTGCGACTTGCCAACGAACGCCACCTCGTATCCGGCGTCGCGCAACATGTCCGAAATCAGCGGAAACTCCGGCGGGATGCTGCGGTCGCGGTTATCGATGACCCCAGTCGTATGCGAATACATTCCGGTCAGAAGAGTCGCCCGCGTCGGCGAACAAAGCGCGTTGACGACAAACGCATTGCGGAACGCAACGCCCTCGCGCGCGAGCCGGTCGATGTTCGGGGTCTTGATGATCGGGTTCCCCGCCCAGCTCATCTCGTCGTAGCGCACGCCCTCGCCGAGTAAAAAGACGAAGTTGGGCCGCTGTCCCGACGCGCCCGCCTGCGACGTCAGCACTCCCGGCAACGCCGCGGCTCCCAGCGTGCCCGCCACCCCGTGCAGGAACTTCCGGCGCGAGATCCCGTCATCACCACCACCGGCCGGTACTGCCTGCGCGCTTGTCTCCCGTTCTTCCACCCTGCATCCCCCAGTCCTGCCCGGTCAATACATCGCAACGCGACCTATGCAGCACGAATGGACACATAGACTATCACGAGCCTCGGCGACCCGCCGCTACTTACCGGCACTTCCGCCTTGCAGCGCCAGCCAAAGAACCCGTAGTCACGATTACTTGTGTAGACCACCGGTCTCGTCCTGCTGCGACATTTGCGTGGCCAGTCCAGCCGGACGTTGGCCCAGCTTGCGCAGCGGTATGCCATTCTTGAGATTGAACTCGATCTCCTCAAGCGTGATGCCCTTCGTCTCGGGGACGAACAGTGCCACGAACACAATTGACAGCGCGCAGAAGGCGGCGAATACATAGAATATCGACGAGTTCCCGTGCGCCTGCATAAAGGAGAGGGCGTTGGCCATCACGAGACCCGCGAAAGTCCAGTTGACCATGGTTGTGATCGTCATCCCGATCTCGCGGCCCTCGAGCGGGAATATCTCGGAGCAGACAATCCAGACGACCGGCCCCCATGCCACCGCGAAGCCGAAGATATAGACGATGGTTGACACGAGCAGCACGATTTTCGGGGCGCCACCGATGTGTGCCGGATCGGACGCGGAGCCTATCGTGTGGAACGCGAGACCGGCGGCTACCATCGTGATGAGCATGGTCACGGCGCCCACATAAAGCAGCTTCTTGCGTCCCCATTTCTCGACCAGGGTGATAGCCGGAAACGTGAAGAGCATGTTCACGGTTGGGACGGTCATCGCCGCGATCAAACCCGTCATTCCTGCATAGCCGAAGATAGTTGGCGAATAGTAGATCATCATGTTGATGCCGACGAGTTGCTGAAACATCTGGAGCAGCACGCCCACGACGAGTACCTTGAAAAAATAACCTCGGAATACGATTCGGAAGCCAACGCCCTCCGGCCCGTGCAGTGCCTGCTCGATCTCCTCGATCTCGACATCAATCTCCTGCTGCGTATTCAGTGTTTTCCGAAGAACGGCGACCGCCTGTTCCCTGCGCCCCTTCAGCATCAGCCAGCGCGGACTTTCGGGGAGCATGAAGCCGCCGAGAAACATCAGCGCTGCGAACAACGTGATCGTCAGGAACATGAGAGGAAGCGACGTAGTCGGGCTCGTGAAGGCGCGAGCGATGAACACGTTGGTCAGCGAGATCAGGAAGATGCCGATGGTGATCATCAACTGAAAGAGCGTGCCCATCGAGCCGCGGATCGATGCTGGGGCGGTTTCGGCCAGGTAGAGGGGCACGACGAACGACGCGACTCCGACGCCGAAGCCAAGGATGAAGCGGCAAGCCGCGAGTACCGGCAAAGGCGGCAGCAGCGCCGAGACTGCCGAGGCCGCGGTGAAAATGAACCCGGCAAAGAGCAGGCTCCGCTTTCGTCCGAGGAGGCGCGCGAAAACGCCGGAGAGCAACGCTCCAATGATGCCACCGGTTGCCAGGATGGCTGAGTAACGCTCTCCGCCCTGGACGCCGAAGTGGTAGTGCTGCTGGAGTGTTCCGAGTGAGTTCGCAATGAATCCCTGGTCGAGGCCGAACAGCAGTCCGCCCAGTGCTGCCACGGTACAAATGATGTAGACGATCGTTTTGTAGCCACCGGGCTTCGCCCCAACCGGTGTGGATTGAGCCATTCCAGCCTCCCTGTTACGCACTTTCATGAGGAAGCAGTATCTCAGTTCAGCGGCAGAACCGCACCACGTAATCATCGGGGTTATTGAAGTCAGTGTGCCGTTCGCACCGGCGGAGCGGGGTAGTAGCCGTACTTCGCGATGATGTTCAGGTCCGGCCGATCGACCCGCACCTCGATGGGGCGATAGCTGCTGGAGGGGGTGGCCCGCGTCACGTAGCCGATCGTGTACTGGTTGCGTGCCTCTTCGGTAATCCGGCTATACGCTCTCTCGATTGCGTCCTGCGTGAGTGCGTCAAAAACCTGCCCGCCGGTTGCGGCAGCGTACCTTGGAAGGATGTCGCCAAAGCCAGTGCCCGGGACATGGATTTTCTCCAATTGCCCGTACAGCGGGATGGCGGCCGAACTCACCCCGATGCCATACACCTGGATCTGATTGGAGAGCAGGACCTTCAGCACCTGGGAGTAGCTGGCGCTCGATCCGGACTCGTGCCCGTCGCTGATGATGAAGATGATCTTGCGCCGGTCGGCCGGGCGGTGCGACAAGTCGACCGCGGCGGCGAGCACCGCATCGTTCAGCACGTGGGATACATGCATGTCCGGCGTTCCGGCGCGTCCCGTAATCGGCGCTCCCGGATCGATGCAGTGGCCATTGATCATCGGGCAGCCGGTCGCCATCGGTCCGCTGTTAATGGGAACGCCTCCACCTTCTTCTCCGCGACGGTCCTTTAATCGGTCCGCCGCGCGGTTCAAATGCTCGCCGATTGCGGTGAAGTCCTGCATCTTCGACACGACGTTGTTGTACGTGTAGATGCTCACCTCGTCGAACTGTCCGAAGGCGCCGACCAGCGATGCGACCGTGTTCCGGATTTTGGCAAACGTCACATCCGGAACGCCCTCATCGATGACCACCGCCGCTGAGAGCGGGAAAGGATCGCTGGTAAAAAACGTGATCTTCTGCGACTCGTTGTCTTCGAGCACGGTGAAGTCTTTGCTGGTGAGCCCGGCTACAAGATGTCCGGACGGGTCCTTGACCGTGACTGGCACCACGACGAAGTTCACATTCTTGGTAAGTGTGAACAGTCGGTCCCGTTCGCTTCCGGGCATTGGCGTTGCTCCGCCCTCCGGCACGGTCGTCACCGGCGATGGCGCCGGGTTCTGCACAGTCGAGGGCGGCGGAGGCGCCGATCGGGCGGGAGCCGATTCAGGCGGTATTTGCGGCGCCGGTGCCGACGGCAACGTTTGTGACGGCTTCTGCGCCGAGGGCGCGTCCGGAAGCGGCTGCTGCTGGTTTTGCGAGAGCCCAAACGAGGACGTAAGCGTCAGACACGCGAGGACGATCGGCAAGAGCAGCCGCAGGATTGCAGTCTTCGTGTCGCATCCCGCTTTTTTTTCGAAACCCGCGGCAGCGCCCGTCATCTCTTTCTCCAGCCTTCCTGCCCACTTAATACCGCTCGACAACAACTTCGTTACGCCGAGAGGTTTAGAATGATTGTAGTCGGCCTGCCAAGGCTCAGTAAAAATATGTTCGCTTCTGTTCTTAGAAAACTAATCGTGGCGCTGATCGCCGCGGCTACCCTAAGTGTTTGGATGCCGCAGGCGGTATTGGCGCAGGAGAATAAACCGAGCGACGACCAAAGCATGGAGACCCTCAAGGTCAACGTGAACGTCGTCAACCTGTTTTTCAACGTCAAAGACAAGCACGGCGCCTTGATCCCTAACCTGACCAGGAATGACTTCGAGGTCTTCGAAGACGGCAAGCCTCAGACCATCAAGTATTTCTCCTCTGAATCGAACCAGCCGCTCACGCTCGGGCTGCTTATTGATAGCAGCGCCAGCCAGACCCGTGTTCTTGAGGACGAAAAAGTCGCTGGGGCACAGTTCCTGAGGGAAGTCCTCCGCAAGGACGACCTCGCCTTCGTCATCAGCTTCGACGTGAACGTTGACCTGCTCCAGGATTTCACCAACAGCGCCCCGGAACTTAGCCACGCGATGAACCGCGCCAAAATTAATAGTGGCGGCGCCGGTGGCGGGCTTCCCGGTCTGGGTGGCGGTCCGTTCCCCACTTCCAACAATCCGCGCGGAACCTTGCTGTATGACGCGGTGTATCTCGCCTCCAACGAGAAGCTCTCGCACGAGGTCGGCCGCAAGGCGATGATCTTGCTCACCGACGGCGAAGACCAGGGCAGCTCGACCAAGATCCAGGAGGCCGTCGAAGCGGCCCAGAAGTCAGACTCGATCATCTACGTGATCCTCATCGCCGATCGCGGATTCTACGGCGGGTTTTATGGTGGCGACCGCGAGATGAAGAAGATGGCGGTAGAGACCGGCGGACGCGTCATCGAGGCCGGCAATAATGCGCAGAAACTGAAGGACGCCTTTGCCCAGATCGCCAACGAACTGCGCAGCCAGTACAACATTGGCTACACGCCGACCAACCCAGCGCGCGACGGCAGCTTCCGCAAGGTGGAGATCAAGACGAAAGAGAAGGACATGCGGATCCAGGCGCGCCAGGGATACTACGCCCCCGGCGGAAAGAACGATACCGGCGACTGATACAGTCCCCCGTCAACGTCTGCGCCGCAACCGCACCTGCGAGCCCAATATTCAGCAGGACGAAGAATATGGTTTCAGGCACCTGCGGCGCCGGGTTGCACTTGCAGACCCGCCAGCCACACACATCCGCTTCATCCTGCTGAATTCCACGCCTGCCTAGGGCTTTACTCTCGGATCGTCTTGCCGATTAATGTAATTGATCTGGAATGGCGATTTCCCGTGCACTTGTACGATCGTTTCTCCGCTCGCCATTGCATAGTGGTGCATGGACGGATCGAGATAGCCAAAATCGCCGGCATGAAACGTCGCCATTTTGCTGTCATTAAACGAATCGCCCATGCCAAGCTTGAACGTCCCGGAGATGACGGTGACGTTTTCGCGCAGCGGATGCCAGTGCGGCGCGATTTTGTACCCGTCGGGCATTTTCAGCCGGATTGTGTACTCGCCGTCCTTTGCGCCGGGATCGCCCTCCAGCAGCGCAAATTGTGCCCCCGGTTGCAAAAACGGCGGCGCTGCTCCCCATGCGATTGCGTCGGCGTGGAAAGTATTCTTGGGATGCGTCTGGCTGTGCTGTGCCTTAACGTGCAGGAACTGGCCTGCAAAACACAACAATCCAACGATCGCCAATCCCAGGCTGAATGTGCGCTTCATCGCGATTCCTCCGTGACTTTTCAATTCCATCGACGTCGCGATCTTACCTTCCGTCATAAGCAAAGCAATTATTCCCGCATATCTTTTGCATATCTTTTTCATGAGCTGGTAAGTAACTGATGATTCGAGCTATATTGCTGGCGCGGAGGTCATCCTGAGCGTGAGACCGGCAGTAGAAATTGAACTCGACCTGGCCCGCTACGAGCTTTGCCGGCTGGGACGGCGAGTCAAGCTGCAGAAACAGGCGATGGAGTTGCTCATCTTCCTGGTTGCGCGCCGGGAACAGTTGGTCGCACGCGAGGACATCGTCGTTAAGCTCTGGCGTTCGAAATTCTTTGTCGACACCGACGCCGCCATCAACAACCTCGTTCGCAAGATCCGGGCAGCACTGCACGACGATCCGACTCGGCCTCGTTTCATCGAAACCGTGGTTGGAAAGGGTTACCGGTTCGTTGGGCCCGTGCGCGTAATCGACGGTCGCGTTTCCCAGGATCGTTCATTCCTCCTGCCGGGCGAATCGGGCGCTTGGTCCGAGCAATCCTCGCTGGCAGTAATACCGCTCGTATTGGTAGGAAAGTTGGCTGCCGACGACCAGGGTATCTGCCTTGGTTTTGCCGATGCCTTGATCTCGCGTTTGGGAAACATCCAGGGCATCGATGTGCTTCCGCTATCGTCCGTGTTGAACATAGCGCCGTATTCTCTGGCGGCCGACATCGCCGCCCGTCTACGGGTACGTTTCGTCGTCCATGGAGCTGTTCAACTTGCAAAAGGGCAATGGCGACTCTCTCTTGAGGTCTTCGACGCTCATCGCAACGGACCTTGTTTCATGCGCCGGCGCGACTTCGCAGTCACGGACCTGCCCGAACTTGAGAATGAGATTGCAGGTCATATCGCAAGTGCATTGAACCGGCCTCTGCGGCCACCTGCTGTACACCCGCAGCCCCGCTACAGCAGGGATCCGATGGCGTATTCGGAATTCATGCGCGGCTACGCGCTCAGCTCAACCGGCGACTCCTCGCAACTCGCCAGGGCCGTCGAACACCTCACGACTTCGGTCACCCGTGATCCCGCATTTTCGCTCGCGCATGCCTCGTTGTCGCTGGCCTGTGCCACGCAGCATTATGAATTCGATCCGACCAGCACCTTGCTCGACAAGGCCGAGTTTCATTGCGCGCGGGCGTTGGAACTCAATCCCGAGTTGCCGGAAGCGCATGTCGCCAATGCCTTTTTGTTATGGGGACCGTCCAGGAATTTTCAGCACCTGCAGGCAATCGCGGAACTAAAGCGCGCACTTTCGCTGCAAAGCAATTTGCCTCACGCCTACAACCGGCTGGGCACAATCCTGGCCCATATCGGGCTGCTGGATGACGCTCGTCAGATGTATGAGCGCGGGCGATCCTTCCATCCCAATCGGTCGATCAGTCACAGCATCGTCCAGGTTTATCTCTGGAACCAGGAGTACGAGCTCGCCCGCCGCGAGACACGGGCGTGGCGCGAAGAAAACCCGCGCAACAAATATGCGATCTACTTCGCCCCCCTGCCCGCGATGATGGGTGGTGACTGGGACGAGGCTAAAAGTCTTCTCGAAGAAGCGATACAGGTACTCCCGGGCGAGCCGCTCATCATCAGCCTTCATGGCCTCTACTCCGCCCTCACTGGGAACGCGGAAGAAGCGCTTCAACGGCTGGCGCAAGCGTGTGCTTGCCCCAGGTCTTTCGGGCATGCCCACCACACCTATTACCAGTTCGCCTGCATTCTTGCCGTGCTCGGCCGGGTAACAGAAGCGTTTGAATGGCTGGAACGCAGCGTGAATACCGGATTCGCTTGCTGGCCGTTCTTTCTGAAAGACCGCTGCCTGCAGAGCTTACGTAGCCTTCCCGAGTTCGACGCCCTGATCAGTTCGCTCCAAGCCAGGTACCCTGCCGAATTGGGGCGACTGTAGCGATCCTCGGCCGCCAAGCGCCGCTTCACCCCAGCCTGAAATTCACCTCGACGTGAATTAACACCGGCACGGGCTGCCCGTCCTTGGTTGCCGGCTGGAACCGCCATCCGCGCACCGTGTGGAGCGCGGACTCGTCCAGGTCCGGCCTCAGCGAACGTGCAATGCCGGCATCGCGGACGCTCCCATCCGCGCCCACAATGACCCAGAGAACAACCACGCCCTGCACTCTGTCCTTGCGAGCGGCGTCAGTATAAGCAGGATCAGGCGCGGCATTTGCTCGCGATGGCGTAATACCGGTGCCGACCCGGTACACGCCCGCAGGGAGGCTTGGTTCCACCAAGGGCAACGGAGCAGACAAAGGAGGCTGCGGAGCTTCGCCCGGAGCCACGATGGAGTCGGCGTCCACCCGCAGCATCGCTCCGAACGCATGCGAAAACCTCCATGTGTCTTCGCCCAGCTTCCGATAAGCAATTGGGCTGGGCGGCTGTTGCGCCCACCGATACCAGAAGAAACTGTTTAGGTCAGCCGCGGGCGTCGTCAACACCACACAATA
>JBOGLI010000685.1:0-1627 GCA_050746165.1 Terriglobales bacterium
TCGGACGCATTTCTGTTATCGGACATCAGGTACAACATAAGCCGCGCGGGCTGCGAAGCGGCCTGGCAGTGCGCCCGCCGCGGCCTCACCGCCCATCTCTACGAGATGCGCCCGGTGCGCTCCACCCCCGCGCACCAGACTGACAAGTTCGCCGAACTGGTCTGCTCCAATTCCCTGAAGTCGCTGTCGGAATTCACCGCCCCGTGGCTACTGAAAGAGGAAATGCGGCGTGGCGGATCGCTTCTGATGGACATCGCCCATCTCACCGCGGTACCTGCCGGCCACGCTCTTGCCGTCGATCGCGCTCTGTTCGCCGCCCAGGTCACGGAAGCCGTATCGCACCATCCCAACATCGTGGTCCACCGCGAGGAGGTCACGCGCATCGACGAGAACGCCCTCACCATCGTCGCCACCGGCCCGCTCACCTCCGACGCTTTATCCAATGAAATTGCCCGTCTAGCCTTGGGTGGCCCACCCTTGTCCAGCCCGCCTTTGGCTGGACAGGATGGGGCCGTTCCCAACCCGCACCTCTACTTCTACGACTCCATCAGCCCGATCGTCGAAACCGATTCGATTGACCATTCCCGCGTGTACTTGAAGGCCCGTTACGACAAAGGCTCCGCCGATTACATCAACTGTCCGATGAATCGCGAGGAGTACGACCGCTTCTACGACGCGCTCGTCTCCGCCGAGTCGGTCGAGGAAAAAGACTGGGAGAAGCTCAATTATTTCGAGAGCTGTCTGCCCATCGAGGAAATCGCCCGCCGCGGCCGCGACACCCTGCGCTTCGGTCCCATGAAGCCCGTCGGCCTGATTGACCCGCGCACCGGACAGCGCCCATATGCCGTGGTGCAGTTGCGCCAGGAAAACCTGCGCGCCGATTCCTACAACATCGTCGGCTTCCAGAACCATCTCCGTTTTCCCGAGCAGGCGCGTGTCTTCCGCCTCATCCCCGGCCTCGAGAACGCGCGCTTCCTCCGCTACGGCCAGATCCACCGCAACACCTACATCAACTCGCCCACGCTCCTCACGCCGACCTTGCAGATGAAGGCGCACCCGCTGGTAATGTTCGCTGGCCAGATCTCTGGCGTGGAAGGCTATGTCGAATCGATCGGGACCGGACTGCTTGCCGGAATGCACGCCGCCGCCCTCGCTCTCGGCCGGGGCCCTTCACCCGCACCGCGCGAGACCGCGCTTGGATCGCTGGTCCACTACATCACCGGCGCGAATCCGCGCAATTTCCAGCCCGCCAACATAACTTTCGATCTCCTGCCGCCGCTGGAAACGAAAATCCGCGACCGGGCCGAGCGTCACAAGCAGCAGTGCGAACTCGCGCTGCACGCGCTCGATGCATGGCTTGCCGACTTCGAGTCCCCACCCCGCAAAGATCCAGGCACCGAACGCATGCCCCCCAAACGCTTCGGCGAAAAGTTCTAAGCTCAGACTTTGTCATCCCGAAGGATTTTGTCATCCCGAGCGAGGACGCTAGTCCGAGCCGAGGGAGCTTTTGTTTCCTCTGCGTCCTCTTCGATGCTTTTCGTAATCGTCAATCGTCAATCGGCAATCGGAAATGCCCTTCGCCCCAACGACTGCGCTAATCTGTTTCTGAGGTGGCTCTGTGGATACA
>JBOGLI010000686.1:0-5664 GCA_050746165.1 Terriglobales bacterium
CGTCAGAGCTCCCGGCCAATCCATGACCCCAGTCCGTGCCAACATCCTGATTGTCGATGACGAACCTAGTGTTCTGCTGACCGTCGCCGCCATCCTCCGCCAGGAGGGATATGCGGTGGATGCGGTACCCGACGGGAGCGCCGCCCTGGAGAAGATCGGCACCTGTCATTACGACCTTGTCCTGACGGACCTGAAGATGCCGGGGATCGATGGCCTGCAGGTGCTGGAGGAAGTCCGCAAGCGCTCACCGAACACAGTTACCGTAATGATGACGGGTTACGCCTCGGTGGACAGCGCGCTGGAAGCGATCCAGCGCGGCGCGTACGAATACCTGCTGAAGCCGACCGAGGTCGAAGACTTGAAGGCGGCGGTGCGGCGGTCGCTGGAACGGAAGCGGCTGTCGGAGATTGACACGCTGTATCGCGTCAGCCGGACGATGACAACTTCGCTGGACGCGGCACAGATTGCGCAGGAGGTCACGCAGGCCGCGCGCGCCGTACTAGGCGTGAGCGCGGCGGAACTGGTGGACTTCACGGTGAGTTCTGAAATTCCCACCCAAGCAAAAGCGGCTTGGGAGGGCCATCCCGAAGGCGGTTGGGTGGGCCACCCGGAATTGCGCAGGCTGCTCGAAGGCGCGGTCGCGGCGCGATTGGCGCGAGGAGAGACGCTGACTCTACCGGAGATTCCGGAAGGGCTGCAGCAGTGGGCGAAGGCGAACGGAATCGTGTCGCTGGCGCTGGCGCCGGGGATCGCGAAGAACCACCTGGCCTGCGTGCTGTGCGCTTGGAACGACAAGACCTTCGATTTTCATGCCAGCACACAACGCTTCCTGACCGGCTTAGCGGCGCAGTCGGCGTTGGCGCTGTCGCACGCGGCGATGCTCTCCGAGTTGCAACGCAACAACGAGCAACTGGCGAGCGCGAACGCGAAGCTGCGCGAACTTGATCAACTGAAGTCGCAATTCCTCAGCGTGGCCACGCACGAGCTGCGCACGCCCCTGAGCATCATCCTGGGATACAACTCCATGCTTTCGGAAGCGCTCTCCGACCGGCTCGACGAGCAGGAGCGCGATACGCTGCGCGAATCGGTGGCCGCATGCAAGCGGCTGATCCGGCTGGTCAACTCAATGCTCGACGTCACGCAGATCGAATCGGGCAAGATGCGCATGAATTTCGAGTCGTCCGACCTGCGCCGCGTGGTCAGCGGAGTGGCGGCGCTATTCCAGCAAGAGGCGCGATCGAAGAACATCCACGTGGGGCTCGAATTGCCGCAGCGGTTGCCGCGGCTGGTCATGGATGCGGAGCGCATCGAGCAGGTGCTGGTGAACCTGCTCGGCAACGCGCTTAAGTTCACGCCCGAAGGCGGGGCCATCACGATCAGTGTGAGGAGCCTGGAGGGGTCGGTGCATGTGGCGGTAGCCGATACCGGAATTGGCATCGCGGCGGAGGACCGGGCCATCATTTTCGACGAATTCGCGCAGGTTCGGCGCCAGACCGCCAACCGGCAGCGCGACGGGAGCGGCCTGGGACTGGCCATCGCGAGGCGCATCGTCGAGGCCCATCACGGTACCCTGGAGGTGGAAAGCGAGGTCGGACAGGGCTCCACCTTCCGCTTTACCATCCCCTGCGACGCCAAGCAGCGGACCGTCGGAAACGCCGTTTCCGCATAATTCTGGACATCCCGGTACCACAAATTGGAATCGGAGTACAATGCGGGTCCAAGAACGGATGAGCCGCGTTTCCAGTGTGGGTTTCGCGGTACCCAGTTGGAGGACGCTGCTGGCCAGAGAAGCAGTTGATTCCGCAACTGTTAGCAGGAATGCAAACATTGGCGCACCGATTACCGGGCTGCGGACGGTTAGACGTGGCGAAAGAGTACGCGCGTGCTCAAGTGGTACGGGAGTTGCCGCTGGAAGAGAGTGATGAGTATTGAGTAATAAGTACTGAGATCCAGTCGTGGTAAGCCTCAGAACTCAATTCTTATTACTTATTACTCATTACTCAGTACTGGTTTCAGGGGCCAAAAAGGAGTTTGGGGCATGAGTCAAAAGTTACGGGTGCTGATTGTCGATGACGACGCGAACATGTCGCGCTACCTCAGCACCTACCTGGCGCGGCACAATTTCGACGTCAACGCCGTTGGCAGCGGCGAGGAAGCCATCCGCATGTTCCGCGTGCACGATCCGCAACTGGTGCTGATGGACGTCGCCATGGGCGGGATGACCGGTCTCGATACCCTGGAGCGGATCAAGCAGATCAAGCCCGACGTCGCCGTGATCATGATCTCCGGGCAGAACAGCCCCGAACTCATCTTCCGCGCCTCCAAGCTGGGCGCCGACGATTACATCAGCAAGCCCTTCGACCCCAAGGACCTCGACCTGCGCATCAGCAAGGTGATCGACAAGCAGCGGTTAGTCAGCGAGGCCTCGCAGTTGCGCGACCAGGTCCGCCGCCACAGCGACTTCACCATGCTGTTCGGCACCAGCCCGAAGATGGAGGAAGTGAAGGAAACCATCGAGCAGGTGGCCGACACCAATGCTACCGTGCTCATCCGCGGCGAGAGCGGCACCGGTAAAGAAGTCGTGGCGCGCATGGTGTACGGGCAGTCGCCTCGGCGCGACAAGCCGTTCGTGAAAGTGAATTGCGCCGCTATCCCCAACGAGCTGCTGGAAAGCGAACTGTTTGGCTACGAGCCCGGGGCTTTCACCGGCGCGAACCGGCAAAAACTGGGCAAATTCGACCAGGCCAATTACGGCACCATCTTCCTCGACGAAATCAGCGAGATGCATCCGGCGCTGCAGGCCAAGCTGTTGCACGTTCTGCAGGACGGCGAATTCGCGCGCCTGGGCGGCAAGCGCGACATCGCGGTTGACGTTCGCGTGCTGGCCGCAACTAACAAGCCGCTGGAAACGGCCGTCGCCGAAGGCATCTTCCGCGAAGATTTGTTTTACCGCTTGAACGTGGTCACCATCCACATCCCGCCGCTGCGCGAGCGGCGCGAGGAGATCCCGATCTTCCTCGATTTCTTCCTGCGCAAGTACAGCGAGTTCTACGGCAAGACCCCGGCGCCGTTCAGCGATTACGCGGTCAGCCGCATGATGGACTACACCTGGCCGGGCAATATCCGCGAACTCGAGAACCTCGTCAAGCGCTACACCATCGTCGGAAACGAAAAACAGATCATCCGCGAACTCTCGACCCACAAGCCAATCCTTCGTTCCGAGGGAAGCGCGGTGTCGCCGTTGTGGGGCATTCGCGACAGCTCGCCCTCGATGGGAACCGCGGGCCTGCAGGGTGGCGGGTCAATGTCGGCGGCTTCGGGGCAGGCCATGTCGTCGCGCATGCCGGCGCCGCCGAACGGTAATGGCGGCAACGGGAGCGTGGCTCCTCCGCCGGCCAGTGAAGCGGAGATGCCGTCACTGCTGGAGATTGGGCGTCGCGCGGCCATGCTCGCGGAACGGGAAGCGATCGAAAAGGTATTGGCGCAAACGCGCTGGAACCGGCGTCAGGCGGCGAAGATCCTGAAGATCAGTTACAAGGCGCTGCTCAATAAGCTGAAGGCGATGGAAGAGCAGAACCAGCTCCAAGCTAAGCAGCACACTGCCTAGAGTTGGAATCGCGGTTCTCACCGGAAAGGCGGGCGGGAGCGCGAATCCTGTGGAAAACGATCCAATGTAGGTTCGTAAAATGCTGGAACTACGGAAGTTGTAAGTTTCCTCAGGATGTTGCACATAGGCGGCGCAACTTTGGACGAGAGGGTGCATCTGATAAGCACAACAAAAGAGGCCGTACAGACCAATGACTTTGACCCTCTTCCATGATTGTCGACTTTTCCAAACTCTCTGTTCCGCTTGGCGGAATAGCATCATGCATCGCCTTCCCTGAAATCCCCCTCATTGCCTCTTTATGAGCGGCGCGTAAGCGCCGCTTTTTAATTGCGGAATTTCAAATTGCGGAATGGAATGGGCGGTGGGCTCACAAGAGTTATCATGAACCCGCCATGACCAGATTTGGCGTCCTCGTGTTGTTGGGAGCAGGCTGTGCTCTTGGACAAATCCCGGCTGGCATTCACATCGCCAAGGATCGCTTCCGGACAGAAGTGCCGGTGAAGGGTGTCGATCTAAGTCGATGCGCGGCCGGCCTCACCTCGAAAGTATACGAAGGTCCCAACTGGAAGCAGGCGCCGGCGGAACAGATTCGCGAATGTCTGCAAGACCACGGATATTTCCAAGCGTCAGTCAGAACATTCCCGGAACAACTGCCCGACAAGAACGGCACACATCAGTTCAACGTTACGTTTGAGATCGAGCAGGGCAGGCAATACCGGATGGGAGAGATGCGGTTCCAAGGCAACCACGTGATTTCCTCCGAGGAGTTGCGCCCGATGTTTCACATTCGAGCGGGCGATGTCTTTAACCTTTCCGAGGTCCGCGCGGGGATTTCGCGCATGAAACAGGCGTATGACCGGCGAGGCTATCGATCGTTCACTCCCATTCCCGATCTCAGATTCGACGACAAAACCGGCACAATTGCATTGATGATCGACATCCACGAAGGCACAACGGGCCCAAAAAGTACCCCTCGCCCTGTCCCCCGATCTTCGTCTTGACTACCAACGAAACGCACATTCGGGAGTTCCGACCACCGCTTTTTAATTGCGGAATTGCGAATTGCGGAATGCAATGGGGGCAGCGGTCGGGAGTCGGTCCGTGCCTCCGGCACTCGAGATGAAACTGCGCGTTCGACCCAGGACTTCGTCCTGGGCTACCAGCGAAACGTCCCTCCGGGTCTGCCGATCGCCGCTTCGTAATTGCGCAATTGCGGAATTTCAAATTGCGGAATGGAATGGGCGGCGATCATCGGCCCGAAGAAAGTCATACTCCTAGTCCTGCCGATATAACAAATCCGGATCCCATGCGTCTTCTGCCGTACACTGCAGGACACCGACAGGAGCACATCATGAAGAGCAATCCTGGGCGGGTCGCCGGAGTGGCGTACCTGCTGTTCGCGCTCACCGGCCCTTTTCATCTCATCTACGTTCCACGACTGCTGTTCGTGCGCGGCGACGCGGCGGCAACCGCCCACAACATCGCGGCACACGAGATGCTGTTGCGCGTGAATGCGCTCGCTGGCTTTGTCGCGGCGGTGTTCTTCACGCTCATCGCGTTGCTGCTCTACCGGGTATTCAAGGACGTGAACCGTGGCGCGGCAGTGCTCATGGTGGTGTTCGCGGTCATGTCAGCCGTGATCGGATTCATGACTGAGTTGAACAGCCTGGCGGCGCTGGCGGTGGTGCGCGAGAATTTCATGTCGGCATTCGATACGGCGCAACGCGAAGCGTTCGTGCTCCTGTTCGTTCGCATGCGCGGACTGGCGATGACGGCGAACGAACTGTTCTGGGGACTGTGGCTATTGCCGATGGCGCTGCTGGTGTACCGGTCGCAATTCATACCGCGATTCATCGGAGTGTGGCTGGCGATCGATGGCGTGGCGTGGGTGGTCGCCTGTTGCGTTGGATTGCTGGCGCCGCAGTACTCCGACCGCTTGTTCACGTGGTTTCAGCCGGCGTACATGGGCGAACTGGTATTGATGTTTTGGCTGATCGTGAAGGGCGCCGCGCCTCGGCCAGTGCGCGCTGAGGCGGTGGCGGGCGGTTGATGTGGGG
>JBOGLI010000687.1:0-4841 GCA_050746165.1 Terriglobales bacterium
CCCCGGCGCTAGCAACGCATCTATGGGGGTAGCCGCCGGATCGTCAGCCGCTGCATAGCGATTTCCCCGATTGTCCACGAGGTAGATCCACGCGCCGTTGGCCCGTTGCGAGACTCGCCGCGCCTGGCTGAAGATGTGGAACTGCACTTCGTAAGCGGGAGAATTACCGCTTCGGCCGGCCTGGTCCACCTGCATGCACCAGTCGTCGAAACACCAGGGCTCTCCGGTGCGCAGCACTTTTTGCGGGCGGACGTAGGAAATCGCGAGCCCCACGACGATGTACACAGCCGCGCAGGCCGCCCATCCGATCGCGAGCCTGGCGGCACTGATCCACCGCCTGCGAAGAAGCAACGTAAGCAGATATATGACGGTGACGATCGAGGCCAGACCGGCAGCGAGAAACAGAAGGTCGAAGACGCTCATGGCAGCTCCTGAATTGCGCTGCTAAGCGTATCCCGGTAGCTTTGCAATGTAAAGTACTTCGTTCAGAAGCCGTGCGCCCGCAGCCAGTTCTCGCACAGCTTCGGCCAAATGCTGACCACGGGATCGTTCTGCCCCAGCCCGAACCCATGCCCCGGCGCCTTCTCGAAAACATGAAGTTCAAAGCCGACTCCGGCCCGGCGCAGCGCCTCGGCAAACATCGTGCTGTTTTCGACCGGCACGGTCTTGTCGTTGGCGCCGTGTACGAGGAATGCGGGTGGCGTGCCGGCGGTGACCTGCTTTTCGTTAGACATCAGGTCGACAAGATTCTGCGGCGGGTTCTTGCCGAGCAAGTTCTCGCGCGATCCCGCGTGCGCGAACGTCCCCATGGTGATGACAGGGTAGATCAGCACCATCAGGTCGGGACGCGAACCGACCCGTTCCAGCGGATCGCTTGAGGCTGGGTTCGCCTCCACAATGTGCGTGCCCGCGGAGGAAGCAACATGCCCTCCCGCGGAGAAGCCCATGATGCCAATCCGGTTGGGATCGATGCCGTAATCGGTAGCGTGTGCCCGCACGTAACGGACGGCGCGCTGCGCATCTTCGAGCATCGCTGGATGACGATAGCCGTTGGAGCCGAGCCGATACTTCAGCACGAACGCCTTGATGCCGATCGAGTTCAGCCACTCCGCTACGGGGCCGCCCTCGTGTGGCGCCAGGTGAGCATAGCCGCCGCCCGGACAGACAATCATCGCCGAGCCCGTCGCGGGAAACGGGGCCGAAACATAGGGGGTTAGGCTGGGCTTATCTTCCGGACGGTCTCCCAGCGCGCCCGGAGCTCCCTGCGGCCAAAGCAGGATCTCTTGCGCGATGGTAGGAAGGGAAACGATTGCGAGAAAAACGAACACGGCTGTGAGAAGCTTCATGCCGGGGAATTCTACGCGCCGTCGCATCTGTGGCGCGCGATTGCGTCAAATCCCGCTACGCTCCCACCGGCTGCTGCTGTTCGACGCTGGCCTCGCGCAGGAACTTTGCGGCCTCTTCCGGTGGTGTCGGGTTGATGTAGAAACCCGTTCCCCACTCGAATCCGGCCGTCTTCGTCAGCTTGGGCATGAACTCGATGTGCCAGTGGTAGTAGTCGTTGTTCGGGTCCTGCACCGGAGAGGTGTGGATCACCAGGTTGTAGGCGGGATTATCGAGAACGTTATTCGCCTTTGCGAGCAGGGACTTTAGCGAGCGCGCCAGGCCCTCGAATTGCGCCGACGACGAATTCTCGAAGGCCGACTCGTGCCGCTTGGGCAGGATCCACGTCTCGAAAGGAAAGCGCGGCGCGTACGGCGCCAGCGTCACGAAGTGCTCGTTCTCGCCGACAATGCGCGTGCCGTCCTCCATCTCCTGGCGCACTACGTCGCAAAAGACGCAGCGCTCCTTGTAGATGTAGTACTGCTTGGCGCCCTCGATTTCCTCCACTACCTGCTTGGGGACGATGGGCAGCGCGATCAGTTGCGAGTGCGCGTGCTCCAACGACGCGCCCGCCGCCTCGCCATGGTTCTTAAAGATCAGGATGTACTTGAATCGCTTGTCCTGCTTCAAATCCACGATGCGGTCGCGGAATGCCCACAGCACGTCCTCGATCCGCTTCTCCGGCATGGTTGAGAGGGACAGGTTGTGGTCGGGCGTTTCGATCACCACTTCGTGCGCGCCGATGCCGTTCATGCGGTCGAACATTCCGTCGGCGCGCCGGTTCAGCGTGCCCTCGATGCCCAGCGCGGGAAACTTGTTCGGCACCACGCGCACCGTCCAACCGGGCGAGTTCTTCTGGGGCGGACCGCCATTCTGGCTCGGCCGGTACGCCAGGATTTCCGGCGGCGTCTTGTTCTCGTTGCCGTAGCAGAACGGGCAGAAGCCACCCTTCATCCGGTTCTGCTCGCGCAGGAAATCCGTGGGGCGCTTGGCGCGGTCGGTCGAGATGATCACCCATCGGCCGACGATGGGATCTTTCCGTAATTCTGGCAACAGGTCTCTCCCAGGCTGGCGAACACAGTATTCTACGGCACCGCGCACACGTTCTTAAATAGGGTGATCTCCGCGGCCGTGCTGCCAGGGAAGTAGATGCTCACGATATCGAATCGGTGCGCTGGAACTTTTCCACCGAGCCGCCGCAAAAAGTGCCGCGCCATCAGTGCAAGTTCGCGCCGCTTGTGATCGTCCACGGCAGCCTCCGCCGGTTTTACATCATGAGACGTTCGCGTCTTCACCTCGACAAAGCAGAGCACGTCGCCGTCCCATCCGACCAGGTCCAACTCGCCCTTGCACTGCGGCACCCGCCAGTTGCGCGCCACCATCACGTAGCCAAGCTTGCGCAGGTGAAAGTACGCGGTATCCTCGCCCGCGCGGCCGGTGCGAATGTGCGCCGGGGCTTCATCGCGCGCAATCTTGTTTCCGACCGAATCGAGCGCGCAAGCGGCAGCGTGGATTAGGGATCCCTTCATAATTCCACTCTAAGCTTCGCCAGGACGTTGCCGCTAACAACATTGCCGATTGTCGATTGCCGCTTCCCGATGTGGGAATGCCGGTTCAGAAAGACTGCGGCCAATTACGCGCGCCGTGGAGAACGCGAAGAATCTCAAGGATCCCGTTGCGAATTCGGTAAGGCACGATAAACGGAGTATCTGGTATGACGAGTTCGCGAGTGCCCGGAACCCGACCCGCGCGACCGAGAGCGGGGCGATCACGGAGGAGGTCTATCGCTTCCACGATCCGGCGAATTGTGCGCTCTGCAGCTTCAGGATTATCTTCCGCGATGAACTCGCCAATTGCGTCGAGATTGCGTTCCGCTATACGCAGCCATTTAATGCGCACGGCGGCGCGTCCACTTGGCTATTGTCTTCTCGACTTGTTCATCGGTGGCGAAATCACCGGCGTCGGCCTCGGCAATTCCTTTCTTGATTTCGGCGACCTGCCACTCGTTTACATCCACGTACTCGCGGATGGCCTCGGCGGCAAGGAATGACCGGCTGCGTTGAGTCGATTCAGCCAGCTTGTCGAGTTTCTTCCGCAATTTCGCGTCAATCCGTAGCGTGAGTACCGAGTCTGCCATGTGAATACTCCGTATTCGCAATGCATACATTATAATACCAACGGCGCAAGGATAAAACAGCCCGGCGCTTTCGCCGGGCCAAATTCCGCAATTTAAAATTCCTCAATTCCGCAATTCCACTATGCTCCCTTGCCGCTCTTCACCCGCTCCGCCTTATCAGAGCCGTTCACGTACTCGATGCTGTGCTCGAGAATGTCCATCCCGGCATCCGCTTCTTCCTTGCTGATTACCAGCGGCGGGCAGATGCGAACGCTGTTCTCGCCGGCGCCGAGGAAGAGGCATCCATGGCCGAATGCCAGCTCCACGACCTTGTCGCGCGCCGGACCGGCGGGGGCTTTCGTCTTTTTATCCGTGACCAGCTCAATCCCGATCATCAGGCCGTGGCCGCGCACATCGCCGACCATCTCGTACTTGTCGATCCACGTCCGCGCGCGCTCCTGGATGTGCTTGCCTACCGTCGCGGCATTGGCGATCGCGCTCTCTTCGAGCACGTCCATGGTGGCCAGCGCCGAGGCGATGCAGACCGGGTTTCCGCCGAATGTCGAGGCGTGCGAGCCGGGGACCCAGTCCATGATCTCCTGCTTCGAGATGCAGACGCTCAGCGGCATGCCGCTGGCGATGCCCTTGGCGACGGTGATGATGTCGGGCTCCACGCACGCGTGCTGGCACGACCACCACTTGCCCGTGCGTCCCGAGCCCGCCTGCACTTCGTCGCAGACCAGCAGGATCCCGTGACGGTCGCAGATGCGCCGCAGCTCCTGCAGGAACTCCGGTGGGGGCGCCAGGTATCCGCCTTCGCCCTGGATCGGCTCGACGAAGATCGCCGCCGTCTCCTCGGGCGGAACCGTGGTCTTGAAGACCTTGTCCTCGATGAAGCGCGCGCAGTCGATTGCGTACTGCTTCGCATCCGTTCCTTCCGGACGGCGATAGACGTTCGGATAGGGAACGTGCGTCACTCCGGGCACCAGCGGAAAGAACCGCCGCCGCTGCTGGACCTTGGAGGCGGTCAGCGAGAGCGCGCCCATCGTGCGCCCGTGGAACGCTCCGTAGAAGGCGATGATGTGCTGCCGTTTCGTGTGATAGCGCGCCAGCTTGAGCGCGGCCTCGATCGCCTCGGCGCCGGAGTTGCCGAAGTAGAAGCGGTGCGGTCCCTTCATCGGCGCGACCTTGCTGAGCCGCTCGGCGAAGGTGGTCATGTTCTCGTAATAGAAGTCGGTGCCCGACATGATGATCAGTTCGGCCGCCTGCTTCTGGATGGCCTCGACCACCTAGGGATGGCAGTGACCGGTGGAGCAGACTGCAATGCCGGCGGCGAAGTCGA
>JBOGLI010000688.1:0-2043 GCA_050746165.1 Terriglobales bacterium
TTGGGACCGCGGCTCGGCGTCGGAAGCCCTGATGTAGCCTTGATACGGGATTCGGCTGCGGCGGCTGAGACGCCGCCGCAGCCGAGCCGTCGCAATTTATGGACGCTAGTTAGAAGGCCGCGAGGCCCTCGCCTCGACTTTAGCGAGGCATGCCCCTGTTGTGATTGCCGTTTACTGCACTCGAAGACTGTTCTCGTGATCGCCGATAGTGCGAACGCAGGCGCGGGTGGTCCCGTCACTCAAGTTACTGAATTGTTGCAGTAATCAACCTGTTGCGTATACCGACACAAGTATGAGCTTCCTCTGATCCGTGTCGGCGGATTGCTTCGCCTTTGATTCGGTCTGCTTACAGGAGATGATCGACGGTTTCCCTTCCGGGTTTGTTGAGGCATGAAATAGCTGGTCAGAATTGACGATTCACGGGTTCAAGGTGCGCGCGGACGATGAACCTCTTTGGCGCCGGTCCGACGTAATAGAACGGATAGCAGGTCACCAGCGTCAGAACGGAACCGCCGGAATCCTGCAAGACACCGATTTCGGTTTCGGCGACCACTTTGAGCGAGTCCACGCGGTAGCGATACGTTCGCCTGGCGGTCGTAAGCGTGACCTCGTCGCCTTGGCGAATGTCTTTCAGTGCTCGAAAGTATGTGTCGCGGTGGCCGGAGAGGGCGACGTTTCCCGCCTCGCCGGGATAGGCGGTGCCAGGAACATGTCCGACGGCACGGCGCAAGGTCTTTCCATCCACCCCCTCGGCGATGATGACTGACATGCCGATGCGACTGATTTCCAAACGACCCAGCACGTCACCCCTCCGCACGGGCAGACGAGCCACTTCCTCAACGGCTGTGGCCGAAGCCGGATGAATGCGGGACGGAACTGCGGCTGAGCGGTCGGCGTTTTTCACGGCGCGATCGAGGCGCCAATTTTCATAGGCTTGGAATACCTTCGCGTCGGTCAGCGAGTAACTCACATATCCAAGCGTGGCGACGGCAATAGCGAGAAAGACCCAACGAATGATATTCAGCACTGGGTGCTTGCGGCGGCGAGCAATCGGGGGCATCTAGTTCCGCGCTTCTGTCTTCGCGCCCGGAATGACGGGCGCCGTGTATCCGGGGCGCGTAGTCACATGCAGGCCGCGGCCCGCCGGAGTTGACGCGCGCACCTGGATGGAGCGGTAGGAACCGTCGTGCTTCTGATTTGTCGGAGTGTAGATGAGCGTGTATTGGTTGCGAATCTCGCGCGCAATCCGCTCGCAGGCAGGGCGGACGTCTTTGAGGCTCTCGGGAAAGTATGCCTCGCCTCCGGTCGCCTTCGACAGGTCGCGGAGCACGCCCGGGCTGCGATCGGGATCGTCCGGTTCGTAAATGCCAAGGGAATAAATAATGGCGTCGGATTGTTTCGCCAGTTGCAGGACGTGCTGCTCGGTCTGATGGCTCGCGTTATCGGCACCGTCGCTAACCACGATGAGCACGCGCTTATCTCGACTGCCCAGCTTCAAGTGATCGAGGGCAATGGCGACGGCGTCGTAAAGTGCGGTCTTGCCGTCGGCCTTGACGCTGGCCATGGCCGCCTTCAATTCCGCGGGTTGGTCGGTAAAGGCAGTATCGTGGGGCAGGCCAAAAGTAACGTGCTCGTTGAAGTTCACCAGGAACATCTGGTCCTGCGGGTTGCTGGAGGCGGCGAACGCCAGCGCGGCCGCGATGACCTCGGCTCGTTTCTGGCTCATGCTGCCGCTGTTGTCAATGACGATGCCCGCAGTTACCGGAATGTCGGCATGGCTGAAGTGCTTTATGGGCTGCAGTACGCGGTCCTCGAAAACCTGGAAGTTCTCTTTCTCAAGACCGGCAACGGGCGTTCCCTTGTTGTTGCGAACGGTCGCGTGGAGAACGACTTCGTCGACACTTACGTTGATAGTAAAAGGCGTTTCGGCAGGGGCAGGCCGGGCAGGTTCTTGGGCGCTGCTCGCGAGCGGCAGGACGAGTAATAGAAGAAGGAGGACAAATATGGAGCGCACAGCTGCCGGCGCCCCGGCCCAAAGCTGTG
>JBOGLI010000689.1:0-3918 GCA_050746165.1 Terriglobales bacterium
CCGAAGGCCCGGTCGCAAGATCGGGTCTTTTTATTTGCCAGGCCGGAGATGCGGGAAGACTTGCGCTCCGGTGTAGAATCTCTGCCACAATCTTAATCACCTTAACCTCCGCTAAGAATCCCCCAGAGTAACGAGGCGGCGGTGCACGAATCGACGAATAGGACTCCAAATGACGAGCGCGTGGGCGGGTCTGTCGATCCGCAGGGCGGAGCTGTGCACGCCGGCGGCGCGGCGAAAAAAGCGAGCGGGGCGGAGCGGCGCCGCCATGAACGGCGCGAAATCGTCGATCGTCACATCGTCCCCATCCAGCTCGGATCGAACAATGGTGGGCTGGTGGTGGATCTCAGCACAGGGGGCGCTGCCGTCGTATCGGTTGCGCCGCTGGAACGCAGCTCAAAGAGTTCGTTCGCTTTGCAAATTGGCGACACGAATTCACAGATTGAGGGCACGGGCGTCTTCGTGTGGGTGGACAGCACCGGGCTGAACGCGGGACTTCGCTTCGACCGTCTTTCGCCGCAGGCACGGCGTTCGCTCGACCAGTGGCTGAGCAGACCGGCGGAGATCACGGAAGAGCCCGTCCCACCGAACGATGCCGCGACCGAGCCGACCGTCGCAGTGACGCAGGCGGCTGCGGTCGTCGAAAGAACCGCGTTTTCCGACAAGCTGCAGCGACTGGTGGAGCGGGCACAACTGGTCGCGTCGGCCGATGGGGCGTGCGTCGCGCTGAAGAGCACGGAAGGTTTTCGCTGCGAAGCGAGCGTCGGGAACGCTCCGGATGTCGGGCTTCCGGTGAGCCAGGAACGCGGGCTGGCGGCAGAGTGCATTGCCGGGCGGCATCTAGTGGTGTGCAACGACGTAGCGGCCGATCCGCGCGTCAACGCCGCGACCCGGCAGCATCTTGACTTCGGATCGGCCATCGTCCTGCCGCTCGGTCGCGGCCCCGAACTCACGGGCATCCTCGGCGTCTTTTCTCAACGGCGCGATGCTTTCGGGGAGCAAGCTATTCCTCTGCTGCAAGAGACGGCACGGCTGATCGAAAACACCATGCCCGAGCCGGCGCGTGCCGGATCCAAGCCTCGATCGCGGAGAGCTTCCGACCAGAGTTCGCAAACTTCTGGGAATGCTGGCGGCGCAAGTCACCGCCGTCGTGGGATTTCCGTCGTCAGGATTTTCGTCACAACATTGCTGGTGACGTTCAGCCTGCTCGGGCTGTGGTACGTATACCAACTGCGCCCGGCCACCGAACTTTCGCAGCCCGCACCGTCGGCGGCTCATTCGTCGGAACTGCCGCACGCACAAACGACCGCACCGCCCGCGAACCCCGCGCGGACTGAACCCACGCGGGTCGTGACTCCCACCGCGTTGAAATTACCCGCACCCGCAGCTGCGGCGTCCACCACGGCCGGCGCGCGCCGGGCGGTCGAGGAATCGGTCCGCCAGAAGAGCCTCGTTCCGGTGGAGGTTCCTGCCGCTCAGACGATAACGGCGCCATCCCAACCGGCTGCGCCTGTTCACACCTCTGTGCCGCAGCCGCAGCGAAATTCGCTGCAGGCCACGGTCGTATCGCCGGCGACGGCCCCGGTGCCCGCGACGGTGAAGCCGCAGCCTTCGCCGCCTGTTCCTCACGTGCAAGTGCTCTCCGAGTTGCTGCAGCCGAAAGCGGCTGCGAACGATTCGACGCCGGAGTTGATTTCGAAAGCGCCAATATCCTTCCCGGCAGCAGCGGTGGCAGCGCACCGGCAGGGCTCGGTCATCCTGAAAGTCACTGTCGATCCGTCCGGAACTGTGCGAGGTATCGAGGTGCTGGACGGTGACGAAGTGCTTGCGGCCGAAGCGGTCCGTTCGGTCCATCAATGGCGATACAAGCCGTATCAGGCCGGGGGGCGCGACGTTGGCATTCAATTGCTCCTCACCATCAATTTCATAATGTCGTCTCAGGAGCTGCGATGATCCGCGCAAAGAGCATCCTGGTGTTGTTGTTGTGCTGCAGCCTCTCGCCGCTTCCACTGCCGGCGCAAGGGGCGGGAGCGATGCTCTATGCCACCGGCCAGGTAACGGTCAATGGACACGCTGCGGCGAACTCCATTGCGATTTTCCCCGGGGACCACGTCGTGGTGGGACCGAATTCCTCGGCCACCATTTCCGCGCAATTATTCTCGGCGCAGGTAGCGGGACAGTCCGACGTCACCTGGGAACAGCAGGCGATTGCATTTCGGAATGGATCGCTAACGGTCGCCGCCCAGGCGCCGTGGCAGGTGCACATCGGCGAAATGACGGTGTCTCTCGGCCCGGAAATGTCGAAGGTCGAAGTAATTCAGCGCGAGG
Organism: Terriglobales bacterium; assembly: GCA_050746165.1. GTDB lineage: Bacteria > Acidobacteriota > Terriglobia > Terriglobales > Acidobacteriaceae > DAISJI01. The sequence continues at coordinate 2,326 of JBOGLI010000689.1, forward strand.
ATGTTGCGCTGGTCAAGCTGGAACAGGGTTCGGCCAACCTCAACGAGGCCGGGCAGACCACCGCGTTAAAAGTCGGATTTACAGTCGCGCGTCCGCACGTGATGGTCGCGAGCACGCCGGCCAGTTCGGTCCCGGCCGCTGCGGGCGCGCACAGCTCGCATATTGGGATCATCGCCGTCGCGGCCGGCGGCGCCGCTGCCGCGGGCATCGGACTGGGCCTGCGCGGGCATGGAACGCAAACCCCGGTGAGCCCGTCGGTGCCGTGACAACCCACACATCGCGCGTGAGATCCGCGAGTCGGCAAGAGCAGGGCGGCGCGATGTGTGGGGCACCCAACTTCTCAGGGTTCCGACTTCCTGAAATTATTGATTGCTCGAATCGCCTCCGATGCGATATAACTAACCAGTTAGTTAGTTATGCACGGAAAAGCCAAAACGCTGGGCACGCGGAACCAGCCGGAGCAGACGAAGACGGCGATCCTGGCCGCTGCGCTGGAGGAATTCGCCAGCCACGGGGTGGCAGGCGCACGCACCGACGCGATCGCCAATGCCGCGGGCGTCAACAAGGCGCTCCTCTATTACTACTTCAAGGACAAGGAAACGCTGTACGGGGCGACATTGGAATCGGTTTTCGCCGGGATTACGGCGAGAATCGTGCCCGTACTCGACAGCAACCTACCGCCGCGGGAAAAGATGCTGGCCTACGTGGGCGCGCACTTCGATGCGGTGGCCGGCAATCCGCTCTATCCGCGCCTCGTGCAGCAGGAGATGATGCGCGCGGGTAAAGGGCTCTCGCCGCACCTGCAGCGCATTGTGGAGAAATACCAGCGGCCGATGTTCGGCAAGCTGATGCGGCTGTTCGAGGATGGAATTGGCGCAGGCGAGTTCCGCAAGGTGGACGTCTTTCAATTCGTGCCGTCGATGGTCGCGATCATCGTTTTCTATTTTTCGAGCACGCCGATGCTGAGGTCGTTCATGCCGGGAGACCCGCTCTCGCCGGAGAGGATCGCGGCGCGGCGGGCAGCGGTGCTGGACTTCATTTCGGCGGCGCTGTTCATCGAAAAGTCGGCACAGACCAGAAAGAGCCGACCCGTTCCGGCTGAAGGCAGCCGGGACCACACACGGGAGGAGCGGCGGTGACACGCAAGAAATTTGGCATTTTGCTCCTGGTGATCCTGGTGGGCGCGGCGGCCTATTACTTCGCGACCACGCGGCGCGACAACGGGCTGGTGCTCATCGGCACGGTGGACGCCAACCAGGTGATCGTGAGCGCGAAGATCCCGGGACGGATCGTGAAGCTAGCAGTCGATGAAGGAACGCCGGTCAAACAAGGCGATCTCATCGTGCAACTGGACACGCCCGAGTTGCAGGCGCAGAAAGAGGCGGCGGAGGCGACGCTCGCCAGCCTGCGTTCGCAAGTCAGCGGCACGAAGTACACGGAACAGGCGACGCGAGGCACGACCTCGAGCGACGTTCTGACGGCGCAAGCGACGGTACAGTCCACGCGCGCGCAATTAGCACAGGCGCAGGCCAATCTGGCCAGCCAGCAGGCGGATTCCAAGCGGATCATCGCGCTGGCTGACCAGGGCATCGC
>JBOGLI010000690.1:0-1886 GCA_050746165.1 Terriglobales bacterium
GGTTTTGCGCGATCTGCTCGCCCTGCGCGTCCCTCAGTTCCAAGAACAGACGAACGGTTGACGTTACGGATGTGGATGTGGCGTTGGTCGGGATGGCGATTTCGCCCACTGCCGCAGTTGATTGCGGCGCCAGATCGGCGTTTACCGGCACCTGACCGCTTTGCCCCGTGCTGGTCCACCAGTACACGGTCGAGCCTTTTAATGAGTGCGTGCCGAAGTGCGAGAGAAGGAGCGACGCTTTCGCGGTTTCGCCGGTGGTGAAGTCGTGCCGCTCAAAATGGGCGAGGATGATGTCCGGTTGCTGAATCTCGGCCAGTTGTCCCGCGTACACCTTCGGGTCGCGCCACATGGTCAGCAGCCCGTTCGATTCCCAGTTCAGGTCGGTGAACTCGGTGATCACGTATCCCTGAATGCTCGCCTGTTGCCGAATCGTTTCAATTTCGTGCTTCAACGAGAGAAACTCGTGCCACTGGGTCGCCCGCGCCAGTTCGTTGTAGTCGGGAAAGACGCGATCGAGCTTGTACTGGCGAAAGCGGTCGAAGACGCCGGCGGGCTGAGTGATCTCGCCGCCCTTATCGCGGCGAAACCACCACGGCAATTTTTCCGGAAGTTCGGGCAGACCCCAGTTGCCGAACTCGGAGACGATTAGCGGTTCGCTCCCGCTGCGCTGCGCATCGCCATACGGGCTGAACGTCCATGCAGGAGCGGTCGCGAAGTCCGCGACCCACTGATCCCATTGCGCGGCGTGGTCGGGGATCGAGTAGTACTGGTGAAAGTCATTGAGATCAGTATGGACGTGGAAATTGTTGCAGCACGCGCTGTTGTCGACGACCAGGCGTCCGAGCGGCGCGACCATGGCGTGCGCGCGGCTGTACATATCCGCCAGCCACTTGCGCTGGTCTGCCTGCGTCAGGTCGATTCCCCAGGATTCGTTGATGATGCTCTGGATGACGATGGACGGGTGGTTCCAGTCGCGCGCGACCATCGCCTCCAGCGTTTTCTCGCCGCGCGCCGCCGACTCGGCGCTGAAGTGGTCCCAGTTGGGAATTTCGTACCAGACGAGCATCCCGGTTTCATCGGCGGCGTCGAGGTACTCCGGTTCGCAAACCTTGATGTGGCAGCGGAGCGTGTTCAGGCCGAGTTTCCTGCCCGCCTCCATCTCCCGCCGGATGTAGCCGGCGGAGGGCGGCGAATAGATCGTATCGGGATAGAAATCCTGGTCAAGCGCGCCGATCATGAAAAAGGGCTGGCCGTTCAGGTAGAGCTTGCCCGCGCGGGCTTCGATCCGCCGGAAACCAAAGCGAGTTCGCGAAGTATCGTCGCCGGCGGTCGCCTCGACGGTGTAGAGCGCGGGATCGTCGGGACTCCACAGTTCGGGATGATCTACCGTGCCGTCGAGCGTATGCGCCTGCTTGCCCGTCAGCGGCGCCGACTGGGTGAGTACGATGGCGCCATGCCGGTCGCGGACGTTTATAAGGAGAGTTCCCGAAGCAGCGACATCGCCGCCCAGCGCCACGTCGATGTGAACCGCGCCATCTAACTCTGGCGTTGCCGTGATTCGGTCGATGTAGGTTGCCGGCCGAAACTCCAGCGTTACCGGCTGCCACATGCCGCCGGTCTGCACGTACCAGCTCTGCTTGCCGTGCGGAATCTCGGAATAGCGCAATCCCTCAACGACCCCGGGTAGGCCAAACCCGGGCTTACCCGGTGCACCCACGGTTTCCTTGTCGGACGGATCCAGCACGCGCACCGCGATTTCATTCGTCCCGCGATGAACGCGGTTGGTGATGTCCAAGACGAATGGAGTGTAGCCGCCGTCGTGCTGCCCGACTTCGTTCCCATTAACGTAAACGGTAGCGCGATAATCGACGGCGCCAAAGCGCAGC
>JBOGLI010000691.1:0-2976 GCA_050746165.1 Terriglobales bacterium
CCCGCAATATGATCAGACCAAGCTCGACGACATGGCCCGCCAGCGCGCTGCCGCCGGTTTCCAGTTAGGTTTCCACGCGATCGGTGATGCCGCCGTGGAGATGGCTTTGCAGGCCTTCGCCGCCGCGCAGACCTTCGCCCAGCAGCACGCTTCCGAGAGTCCTCACGCCAAGAGTGGAGATTTCCGTAACCGCGTCGAGCACGCACAGATCACCACCTCCGAGCAGATCCGCCGTTTCCACGAGCTTGGCGTTATTGCGTCCATGCAGCCCAGCCACCTGTTGACCGACATGAACTGGGCCGTCGCCCGCATCGGAACGGACAGGGCGAAGACCTCCTATGCGTGGAAACAGTTTCTCGACAACGGCGTCGTGCTCGCCTTCGGCACCGATTATCCCGTCGAGCCGATCAGCCCCTTCCGCGGTCTCTACGCGGCTATTACGCGCAAGAATGAGGCTGGCACGAAGGAGTACTACCCGGACCAGAAGATCTCGATCGACCAGGCCATCGCCGCCTACACCACCGGAGCCGCCTACGCCGAATTCATGGAGAAGGAGAAGGGAAGACTCGCCCCCGGCTTTCTCGCCGACTTCATCGTGCTCGATCACGACATCGCCAAGGCCGCGCCGCAGGATGTCCTCCACACCAAGGTTCTGCGCACAGTCGTCGCCGGGAAGACGGTGTACGAGGCGAAATAACGGCTGGGCATGGTCATGCCGAGCGCGACGAGGTACCCGCCTCTCCTGCTTGTCACCAATCCACAAATCGCTGCCCACCGCTTTCGTCCGCCTTCACGATTCCGTTTCTTCCCGAACTCGGATAACATTCCTCACCACGGGTGGGGGACGTTCTCCTGATCGACAAGACTGTTGCGCACTATCGGATTCTTGGTGAATTAGGCCGAGGCGGCATGGGCGTCGTCTACGAGGCCGAGGACACCCAACTCGGCCGGCGCGTAGCCCTGAAGTTTCTTCCCCCCGACATGGCCGGTGATGCGGCCGTCCTGGAGCGTTTCCAGCGCGAAGCCCGTGCCGCTTCCGCGCTCAATCATCCCAACATCTGTACCATCTATGCCATCGAGCAGCACGAGGGCTCGCACTTCATTTCAATGGAGCTGCTCGAGGGGCAGACGCTCGAACGCCGGGTCTTCCAGGCAATGAGCACCGCGGCCGTCGTGGACCTCAGCATCCAGATCGCCGACGCCCTCGACGCCGCCCACCAGCGCGGCATCGTTCACCGCGATATCAAGCCCGCCAACATCTTCGTTACCTCGCGCGGTACGGCGAAGGTGCTCGATTTCGGCCTGGCGAAGCTCGTGGCCGAGCACGCACGCGGAGAAATCGCCGCCACCGCTGGAGTAGGCGCGGAAACGCATCTCACCAGTCCCGGCGTGGCCGTCGGCACGGTTGCTTACATGTCTCCCGAGCAGGCGCGCGGAGAAGAACTTGATGCGCGCTCCGATCTTTTCTCTTTTGGCGCCGTCTTATACCAGATGGCCACCGGCAACATGCCGTTCTCCGGAAGCACCTCTGCGGTGATCTTCAATGCCATCCTCGAACACCAGCCGGTCTCGCCTCTCGATGTCAACCCGGAGATTCCGCCCAAGCTCGGCGAATCCATCGGCAAGCTGTTGGAGAAGGACCGTGATCTCCGCTACCAGTCGGCAGCGGAATTGCGCAGTGATCTCAAGCGACTGAAGCGCGATCTCGATTCTGGTCGAGTAAAAACCGAGCCGTTGCTAGCGACGAGGCCATCCGGTTCCGCCACTGCCATCGCGCGGGCGCATTCGCCGTCGAGTAGTTCGGTAATCGTTCAGGCGGCGCGGCAACACAAACTCGGGGTCGGCGCGATCGTCCTGATCGCTATCGTTGTCCTGGCTGCCGCTTCCTTTGGCGTGTATTCGTTCTTGAATTCCCACCAGCGCGTGCCCTTCCAGAGCGTAAGTATTGATAGGGTCAGCGGCACCCACCAGGCCCGTCTCGGTGCCATGTCGCCCGACGGCAAGTACGTGGCCTACGTTCTTAACGTCGACGGCAATGAATCGCTTTGGCTGCGCCATCTTGCCAGCGACAGCAACGTCCAGATCGTGGCGGCCGCGCACGTGTACTTTAACGCGCTGCGGTTTTCGCCGGATGGTGGCTTCATCTATTACACGCGCACGGAATTGGGCAGCGGGCCCGAATCGCAGGATTATGACCTCTATCGCACGCCAGTGCTGGGCGGCAGCGAGCAGGTGCTGATCAAGGATGTCGATACCAACCCGAGTTTCTCGCCCGACGGACAGCGTATTGTTTTCACGCGCGCCAACGATCCGGTGCCGGGACAGTCCAATCTTCTTGTCGCCGATGCCGATGGCAGGAACGAAAAAATCATTGTCAACGCGCCGCTGGCTCAGAGCATCGGCAGTCCTGTGTGGTCTCCGGATGGCAAGACCATCGCCGGCGCGACCTACGGAGTCGACGGTGCGGCCGTGATCGCGCTGAATCCCGCCGATGGTACCCAACGCGCCTTTTATCGGTCGAAAGAAATCGCGGTCCGCGACGGCGCCTGGGTACCCAGCGGCAAGGGCTTAGTCGTCTCATACCAGAGCCTGGCGACAAATTACAACCGGACCCAACTCGGTTTTCTCAGCTATCCGGAAGGCACGCTGCACGCCATCACCGCCGATACCAATGATTACCTTTTCCCGAGCGTCGCCCATGCCGGTGATGTCATTGCCGCCGTCATGCATCAGCCTCAGCGCAGCCTTTTCGTGACTCGTGGCGACGCTCCCGGCGAAACAGACCTGAAGCCGGTAGCTTCAGGTGATCTGCCGGGTTCCGTTTCCTGGACTGCCGATGGAAAATTGGTCGCCGACACCGCGAGCACGCTCCAACTCGTCGGCGCCGATCAAGCGTCCACGGTCGACTTGGTCTCCGAAAAGTCACGTCCCCCATTCCTCTCCATGGCATGCGCTGACGGGCGCGTGGTCTATGAC
>JBOGLI010000692.1:0-4436 GCA_050746165.1 Terriglobales bacterium
GTGAACAGCTTGGTGATGTCGCCGGTGTTGGAGACGTCGGCCTGCACGGCAATGGCCTCGCCGCCGGAGTCCTTGATGTTTTTGACGACGCGCTGTGCCCCGGCCTGGTCGCTGGCGAAATTCACCACGACTTTGGCGCCCTCGGACCCGAGCTTCTCGGCGATCGCCGCGCCAATGCCCTTCGACGCGCCCGTCACCACCGCTACTTTGCCATTCAGCTTTGCCATATCCTCACCCCTTCGCAGCTTTCGACATTTCGATAACCATCGAAATAGATTCGGAAGGCTCGCGGAAGATTCAGGAAAAGAATTCACCGCGGGATACGTGTTTCGTGTTCCGTGTCTCGGATTACAACCCTCCGAAATACGAAATACGAGCAGGGGATACGTGTTTCGTATTTCGGGCCACAACCCTGCCGAAACACGAGACACGAGACACGAAACACGGACGCAAAAGAAGACGAAGGAATGCCGCTACAGTTTGGCGAGCTGCGCGAGGTACGCCTTCCACACCTTGCGCTGCAGCTTGATATGCGCGAACTGGCCCTCGCGCCGGATGTCGATCAGGCCCGCGTTGGCCAGTTCCTTCAGATGGTGCGAAAGCGTTGCTGCGGAGATGGGCAGCGCGCTGCGCATGTCGCTGCACGCGGCTTCTCCGCATTTCGCGATGCGGCCCAGGATCTCGTAACGGCGCGGGTCGGCCAGAGCCTTGCTGATCCGCTGGAATTGCTTGGCATCCACGTTCTCATTGTACGCATGAGCGCGTGGACTACGCTCATTCCGCCGCGCCGGCTTCCAGTTCGATCTGGCGAACGGCATCGCCGAAGTTAATTGGCGGGCGCTCATCGGGCACGCTGGACACCGCATCCGCCGGCGCTAGCCTGACCGTGTTCGAGGAGGGAAGAGTGGACCGCATCAAGTGCATGCGCCACACGGCTTCCATGAAGCCGTGACGATGCGGCAGCACCTCGCAGGCTTCGCTCAGCAGTTCGCGGAAAAGGCGCTGATACTCGCCGTCGGCGCGGCCGTCGGTTGCCGCCTTCGCTGACAGCAATTCCGGCTTGCCGACGAGGAACGCGACGCGCTCGTCGGGATGCGCGGTCTTCATCTCGCGGCAAAGCTCCTGGTTGGCAACGCCGTCGCGGCGGCCGTCGAGCAGCACGAGGTCGTAAACGGAGGGATGCCAGAGCATGCGCGCTTCGGCGCAGTCGTCGGCGCAGACGACCTCGCAGCCGCGCTTCCGCATGATGCTGGCGCGCAAGTCGCGGCGCGGCCCAATGCCATGGACCAGCAGGACCTTCTTCTTAGCGATGGCGACGTGCGCGGTGGCTTTCAACGACATAGAGACTCCGTTCGTTAGATCGCGGCATGTGGAGACGCGAGTGAAGCCGGCTGAGGGCAGCCGGCCTACAAGAACTGGCAAGGAAGGTTAGCTGATGTTTGGAGTATACGCGCGTTTTCCGTGGGCTAGTGCGCGTCTGCGTTGGCCACCGCCACCAGCGGCCGAGCGTCGAGCTTCACGTAGCGGTTGCACAGACAAACCTTGCACCCGCCGTAGCCCTGGGTCCCCATCAGCGGCAAAGTATGGTCGCGTTTCTCGTGACCGCATTCGCAGTTGGTCCCAATATTATCTTTATCTTTCAAGCAAATCCCCCGATCGCAATTCAGTGCTGTGGATGATCAATCGCGGCGTTGACGTTCGCTGCGCGCCGGAACCGGAACGGGCTGGGCCTGGGCCGTGGATGCAACCGGAACTTCCCCGATGCCATTGCACAGGGAACACAGCGAGCCGCGGCTGTTGGTGCCGCGCCCAACGCACATGGGGCAACGCTCGTGGGTACGCGTCTGGTGTGAACTCATACCTCATTGTTGCACGGTTACGGTGCCGCGCCCGCGAATTGTGCAGGAGAATTATGCAGGGCGATTTTCTGGCAAGGGAGGCGGCGCGGGCGTATACTACAGGCTGTCTTCTTTCGCACTGTTCCGCACGAGAGCACCCGCGTACTGCTGCGCATCAGACAAAACAGAACGTCGCAGACCCGACCCGAGGTTTTCACCCAATCGCCATCCGCGGAGGTCGTGGATGGTTGAACCATGTTGGAGGTTCCACTTTTGAGTTCCCGACCATCGTTTCAGAAACGACAGAAAGAACAGGCCCGCAAAGAGAAGTCGCGCTTGAAAGCCGAGCGCAAACAACAACGCAAGCTGGAAAAAGATCGGCCTTCGGAAGAGACATCGTCGGAAGAGACATCGGAAGATACGTCTGAGACGCTGGTCGGCGTTCCACCGGAGGAGCAGGGCTCGTAGTCATGGCCTGGGCCGTTTAGTATCGGAACCGGGCCGTTGGCCCGGACAACACTCATTCGAGTCGGTTGCCTTGCCCGCAGCGCGCTCATCACCAGCCCCGAAAGGGCAGTAAGTTCGGAAGGAAGCAACGTGAAAAACCTCTATGTTGGTAACCTGACCTTTTCCACGACCGAAGACGATTTGCGGCAGATGTTCGCGGCGTACGGAGCCGTGGAACGCGCCTCGATCGTGACCGACCGCGATAGCGGCCGTTCGCGCGGTTTCGGATTCGTCGAAATGTCGAGCGATAGCGAAGCGGCGGCGGCGATTGCCGGATTGAACGGCAAGGATTCCGGCGGACGTCCATTGACCGTGAACGAAGCGAAACCGAAGACCGACCGTGGTGGTCGCGGCGGATTCCGCGGCGGCGGCGGTGGTGGTGGTGGGCGCGACGATTATCGCGGCCACGCCCGTCAACCGCGCGAGCCCCGCTGGTAACGCGAGCCATTCTGGAACGGTTCGCTTTGAACGCAATCCGGCTTTAGCCCTGGGGAAGTTCCTCAGTGGCTAAAGCCATTTCATTTGTCGTTTGTCGGCGGGTGCGCGGTGGAGTTGGACGAGTGCACGGCGAGCCGATAGAATAGAACTCAAGTAGGCCCGTAGCTCAGTCTGGTTAGAGCGCTTCCTTGACACGGAAGAGGTCGATGGTTCGAGTCCATTCGGGCCTACCAATCCTGCCATTCGACCCGAAGTCCAACCACCAGCTCAGGCGATGCGAGCGCGGCGATTACGCGCAATCCTCTTCAGCGCCGCATCGAGAACACCATCAATACTCTTGCGGTAATGCCCTGAGCGGCCCTGCGACAGGCGCTCTCGAGCTTCGCGGGCGCTGAACCAGCGCGGCAGCCGATGCGATTCGGACGGAAGGTTTGTCCGGCTGACCTCCATCAGGAAGGCGACGACGTTCACGTCCTTCGAGATCAGGCCGCGCAGGGATTCCTTCCGATGCAGATAGACGCCGATGGGCCGGGGATCGATATCGCCATGCGCGCCCGCCTCTTCCAAGGCTTCCATGGCGGCGACTTCGTGCAGCGAGAGCGCGTCTTCGAGGCGACCCTTGGGGAAGGTCCAGCGGCCGCTGCTGGTACGGACGAGCAGAAATTCCGCTCCCCCGGCGACGCGGCGGAAGCACACCGCGGCCACCTGCACGGGTAAATCGCTGCGGTTGCGACGAGTCTGCATCCAGCAATCAGCCTACCCGAAGTTTGTGAATGCGAAATGAAAATTGCACAAAAATCAGGGCAGGCGAATCCGTCGAGTTACGTGCTCAGGCGTGGGCGGCCTTGGCCAGCGGGCGAGCGGCAGGAAGGGCGCGCACAAGGACGGGAACGGCTTCGGAGAGTTCCAGAAGGTGACGCGCGGAGGCGATTTCGAGAGCGCGGTCGCTGAGCTGGTCGAAGTTGGAGACGAGGACCAGCGCGACGCCGTTCTCGCCGGCAACTTCAATTTCCGGGCAAACGGTGGTGCCGCGGTTGAGTGCGTCAGCGAGCCGCAATATGCCGGCGAGTCGCATCACCTGCTGCTGTAGCGATCGCGGAAGGGAACTGAATTGGGGGCTGGCGGGAAGCGGACCGCTGCAATACTCGGAGGCCAGCCGTACGACGCGCATCTCGTCTTCGTGCCAGCCCACGGGAAACGAGAGCTTGCCGATCATGCGGGCGCGGAATGTCTGACGTTTCTTGCTGCCCTTATGGCTGCCGAGATTGTGGAGTAGCGCGGCGGAGCGCAGCAACACCGTGGCGCGGCGGTCAAAGGGCCAGTTCAGGCGACGCCGCAGACCACGCCACAACTGCACGGCGGTGCGCGCGACGCGGCGCGAATGGGCGGGATCGCGGTCGAGCACGCGCGACCAGTGTTGCAGCTTGGCATCGGCGGTGGCGGAAAGCTCGCGTCCGCTGGGTAGTCCGGCGCGCCACTGGTCCCACAGCGAGTCGGGGCCGGTGGTACGGGAAACGTACTCGGAAGTACGTTTCATGCGCTCGGAACGAATGCGCTCGGCGAACGGCTCGAGCTGGGCCGGGTCGGCGATGAGCTGGCGGGATTCGGAGAGCAGGACATCGAGATCGTGGACCTCGCCGAGCAGGTCCTGCA
>JBOGLI010000693.1:0-6207 GCA_050746165.1 Terriglobales bacterium
CGCCCGCGCCACCGCGCTGCACAACGTCGAGCTGCCCCTGATTTACGCCGGCATTCCCGCCGAGGAACGGCTGGAAAAAGCCAAGGGGTCGCTGGAAGCGGTGGGCATGGGCCACCGCATGATGCATAAACCCAACGAGCTTTCCGGCGGACAACGCCAGCGCGTCGCCATCGCTCGCGCCCTGGTCAACAATCCGTCCATCATCCTCGCCGACGAGCCCACCGGGAACCTTGACTCGCAGACCGGCAACGAGATCATGGCGCTCTTCGACCGTCTCCACGGCGAAGGCAACACCATCGTTCTCGTGACTCACGAGCACGACATCGCCGAGTACGCCCACCGCACCATCAACCTGAAGGACGGCATCATCTCCGGCGACGTGCGCAATCAGCGCCACGCCACCTCCTGAACCGGGTATTCATCGCGAACCGCTGGCGGCACGATCTGCGTTCTGGCAACATAGATCGCTATCGTGGGTTTTTAACCGTCATGCCCCGTCGATTCCCTATCATTCTCGTTCTGCTCTTTTGCTCCGGTCTTTCCTTTGCCCAGATTCGCGACGTTCTGCCGAAACCAGCCGAGGTAACCGCCGTGGTTCGCGACTTCTGCCGCCTGGACTACGCCGGCTCCCGGCTATCCGAGAGTGGCTGGGCACGGATGAAGCCGCTCACGTCCTGGACAGAGAATCCGGCGTGGCGCAGCTTCCGCGTCGTCTCCCGCTACGACCAGACCAACACGGCCGCCGGCGCGCGATCGGCGCGCATCACGGTCCGCTACCTTCCGGTCGGCACCTTTGAAATGGGTATTGGCTTTACGCCGGAGAGTGGGTCCTACGACGCCGAATTCACTGTCAAGCAGGTCGATGAAGAATGGCGCATCGACGCCACCTCTCCCGACCCGCTCATGCCGCAAGTCTCCAAACTCGCGGCTGTGCAGTGGCTCCAAGGGAAGCTGAAGACCGTCACCGATCCCGCCGACAAAATCAGTATTGAGACGGCGCTCAAGCAATTGGCAGGAAAGCAGGAAAAATAGAAATGGCCTCCGCTGCGCGTCAGATCTTGCGCGCGACGGATACCCCATCCCGCAGCGGCAACGTCACCGGCTCCAGTTCCTTCGATTCGTACATCATCCGGTTGAACTCAACGATTGCCTTGGTTCGCTCATCGTGTTCCGCCGGGGGGCGCGCGACGTCGCCGTGCCAAAGCGTGTTGTCCGCCACGAACAGCCCGCCTTTGCGAACCCGCGGCACGGCCATCTTCAGCGCCCGCGGGTAATCGCCCTTGTCGATATCGCAGAACACAATGTCGAATTCTTCTTTCGCTCGCTCCGAAAGGATCTCCAGCGCGTCTCCGGTGTGGATCTCGATCCGGTCGGCGACCCCAGCACGCGCAAAATAGCCGCGCGCCTCGTCGGCGTTCTTGCGGTCGCCGTCGGTGTAGATCACTCGGCCCTGCGGCCCGACAGCGCGCGCCCACCAGATGCTCGAATACCCGACCGCCGATCCCATCTCGAACACCTTGCGCGCGCCCGAGATACTGGCAATGAGGTGAAAGAGCCGTCCCACCAGCGGCCCCACGATCGGGATTTTCCGTTTCGCCGCCTGCGCTTCAATCTCCGCCAACACCTCATCCCGCGCCGGCAGCAGCGAGTAGAGATACTTCTCGACGGATTCGTTGGTGATGCCGCCCATGGCCCAGGAGGGACGCGAAGAATCTGACATAGACCATTTGTAATTGGAAATTTGTAACTTGAAAAGTAAACAGGGCACACTCCCCTCTGACTTTTAACTTTTCAAATTTCAAATTTCAAATGTTTTACGCATTCACCGGCGCCAGTTCGCTTACCGTCTCTCCCGGCTTCAACTCCATCATCTCGCAACCGGCCTCACTCATCATGCGCTTCAATTCTTTCGGTGTGCCGGTCAGCAACGGGAACGTGCCGAAGTGCATCGGGATCACGAATTTCGGGCGCAGCAGGTGCGCGGCGTATGCCGCTTCGCGCGGCCCCATGGTGAAGTGATCGCCGATGGGCAGCATGGCGATGTCGGGCGCGTACAACTCGCGGATGATTTCCATGTCACTGAACACCGCGGTGTCGCCCGCGTGATAGAGCTTCAGCCCGTTATCCAACTCGATGACATAGCCGCAGGCTTCCCCGCCGTAGATGATCGAACCATCGTCCTCCTTAATGCCGCACGAATGCACGGCATGGGTCATGGTGACGCTCACCCCGGCGACAGTTTGCGAGCCGCCCTTGTTCATCGGCGATACCGTCTTCGCGCCTTTTTTCTCCATCCACGTCGCCAACTCGAAGATGCCCACCACCACGGGGTCGTGCTCGCGCGCAATGGCAACGGCGTCGCCAATGTGATCAAAATGTCCGTGAGTGCAGATCAGCGCGTCCGCGTTGCGGACCTTCTTCTCCGCCTCCGGACAGGCAGGGTTCCCCATCACCCATGGGTCGATATAGATCGTTTTTCCGCCTGTTTCCAGCCGGAACGTCGCATGTCCCAGCCAGGTAAGCTTCGCGCCTTTCAAATCCATAAAACCCCCAACGAAATTTTACACCGCACTCCCGCGGGGTTCGGCTACCATGAAGCATGCCCCCGACCACCGCGGTTACTCCGGACCTCCGCGTCCTTTTCTCGCGCGAAGAAATCTCCGAGCGCGTTCGCGACATGGCCCAGCAGATCACGCGCGATTTTGCAGGGCAATCGATTATTTTCGTCGGCGTCCTGAAGGGAGCGTCGGTATTTCTGAGCGACCTGGCCCGCGAGGTCCGCCTCGACGCCACGTTCGATTTCATCAGCGTCGCCAGTTACGGCAACGGCGCCCGAACCTCTGGTGAAGTCCGCCTCAACAAGGATGTTGACTCTTCCATGGAGGGCAAGAACGTCATCCTCGTCGAGGACATCCTCGATACCGGCCTCACCATGGGTTTCCTGCGCAAGCTTTTCCTCGCCCACAATCCCCGTGCGCTAAAGGTCGCCGCGCTGCTCGACAAGGCCTGCCGCCGCATCGAACCCGTCGCCGCCGATTACGTCGGCTTCACCATCCCCGACGAGTTCGTGGTCGGCTACGGCATGGACTATGCCGAGCGCTATCGCAACCTGCCCGACATCTGTGTGCTGCCGCCGGAGTTACAGTAGCGCTACTGCTCGGCTGTTATTTCAATTTCGCGATGAGATTCTGGAAACGCGGATCGTCGCGCAAAACGTCGTAGTCGGGATCATGTTCGATCCAGTCCCGCTTGCCCCATCCGCGTGCAAATGCCCGCTCGAGCAGATTGAGGGCTTCGTCCTTATGGCCGGCCCGGGCGTGAAGGCAGGCGCCGTTGACAATCGCGCTCATGTCGTCGGGATAGAGTTCGAGAGCGCGACGCGACCATTCAAAAGCGCGCTCGGTCTGGCCATCGTCGAACAAAGCGCATGACCCGAGCGACAGGGCCCGTCCGTCGTTCGGTTGCAGGAGCAGAGCGTGCTCGGCCCGCCGAATGCCTTCGCGCGTCGAGTCCCGCGCCTCCTGCTTCCGTCCGAGTATTCGCAGTGCCAGCGATCGCAGCATCGGACTTTGATAATCGTCGCTCCGCATCTCGGCCGCTTTGCCGAACAAGTCGGCGGAGAGTTCCACGTTTCCGGCAGCGAACGAGGCACGCGCAAAGTAGTAATAGGCTTCGAAGAGGTTCGGATTCAGGCGGATGGCAGCCTCGAATTCCGGTCTCGCTTGCTCGTACTCCCCCGATAGCGAGAGCGCGAAACCTCGCGCCAGGTGCGCTTCGGACATGTTCGGCGAAAGCTCCAGTGCCCTTCGGCTGGCGCGATCTGCCTTCAATAGGTCTTCCTCGTTCGCTCCGAACCATTCGTACAAGGTGCCATGAGCGGCGGTCATGCAGGCCCATGCGGGAGCATAGTTCGCGTCCTCACCTAGCGCGCTCTCGAAAAAATCGCTGCTCATTCTTAGATCGGCCTCGGTCATTCGATGGAGATGCTGCCGGCCCCGCAGGTAGTACTCGTAGGCAGCAGCCTGGGTTCGCGGCCGGAACAAAGACGGCTTCTCGGCGGCTGCCAGCACGCTACCCCGGAGTGAGGTGGCGACGTTCTCTGCAATTTCGTCTTGCACGGCAAGGACGTCAACGAGCATACGATCAAATCGTTGCGACCAGCGGTGATAGCCGGTCGCAGTGTCGATCAGTTGCACCGTGATACGTAAGCGATCGCCCGATTTGCGCACGCTGCCTTCGAGCAGCGTCCCGACGCCCAATTTGCGGCCGATCTCGGTGACATCCGCGCCATTGCTGCTAAAGCGAAACGATGCCGTGCGAGCGGCGACATTGAGTCCATCAACGCGAGTAAGCGCATTAATGAGTTCTTCGGCGAGACCTTCACACAGGTAATTCTGGTCACGCTCGCGGCTCATGTCGGCAAACGGTAAAACGGCAATAGCGACCGCGTGGCCGCCGCCCTCGACCGACCCGGTCGGCTCCTGCTTGAGCAACGACAATTGAGCCACAAAACGGTAGCCCAGCCGATGTCGCGTCTCGATGAAGTTCGGCTGCCGCGGATTATCCGCAAATGCCTTTCGCAGTTCCTGGATGCAGGATGTAAGTGCATCGTCGGTTACTGCCGTGCCTCCCCATACGGTTGCGAACAGCTCGTCCTTGGATACGGGATTCCCAGCATTCGCTACCAGGATCTTTAAGACAGCGGAAGCCTTTGGAGTAAGGCGCAGTTCATTCTGCCCGCGCCACAATCGGCCCGCCCCGCGATCAAAGCGGTACCCGGCGAACTGAACTGTTTCTTCCATCTACCTGGCGTTCCGTTGTTGTCCCACCGAAATCCCGGCAAAATGCCGGTCCATTCCCGGGACTTTTCCCCCCACAGGATCTTACTTTCTTACACAAGGATGGCGGCGCGACGCAACCAGTTTCGGATGCGTTCGGATCTTTCCCCCGCAATTCCGGAAAGAGATAGAGATGTTCAAGCGAATTACAGCGTTTACCTACGGGGTGTTCAGTTACATCGTGTCCCTTGCCACGTTCGTCTACTTGGCGGGATTCATCGGGAATTTCGGCGTGCCGAAGTCAATCGATTCGGTGCGAGAGGTGCCGCTCACCGAGGCGTTGGGAATCAACGCACTCCTGCTCGGAGTGTTTGCCCTCCAACACAGCGTGATGGCTCGTCAGTCGTTCAAGCGCGCCTGGACTCGTATCGTGCCGACGGTCGTGGAGCGGAGCACATACCTTCTGTTTTCCTGTGTCGCCCTGTTCCTGCTGTTCTGGAAGTGGCAGCCCATCGGTGGAACGGTGTGGAGCGTTGAAAGCCCCATGGCTCGCATGTTGGTTTACGCGGTCTATGCTGCGGGGTGGTTCCTGGTGCTGCTTGCCACGTTTCTCATTAACCACTTCGACCTGTTCGGATTACGTCAGGTGTGGCTGTACCTGGTTGGGCGTCCCTACACGCCCCTGAAATTTCGAACGCCAGGCGTATACCGACTGGTCCGTCATCCGCTTTATGTCGGATGGCTAATGGTGTTTTGGTCGGCGCCGGTCATGACGAGCGCGCACCTGTTTTTTGCGCTCGCGATTACTGGTTATATCCTCACGGCCATTCCGTTTGAAGAACGCGACCTGGTGCATTTTCATCCTGAGTACGAGGAGTATCGCCGGCGCGTACCGATGCTCGTCCCCGGCGGTGCCGCTGCGCAACCCGACGGTCCAATCGGCCAAGAATCGGCCCGGGGATAACGAGAGCAGGAAGGCGGCAGCAGCCCATGGAAAATGGCTGCTGCCGCTGTCCTCGTGGTAGCCTGTCCTTTCCTATGACAACCTCTTCTTCGCCCGTCGTCTCTCCCGCCGCGCTCGACTGGCAGACCGCCGCGCGCATGATCGACCACACTCTGCTCAAGCCGGACGGCACGCGCGAACAGATCGAAAAGCTCTGCCGCGAGGCGCTGCAATACCAGTTCGCCTCCGTTTGTGTGAACCCCGCATGGGTTGCGCTTGCCGCCAGCTTCTTCCACGGTTCGCCCGTGAAGGTCTGCACGGTCATCGGCTTCCCACTGGGCGCGACCACCACCGCCAGCAAGCGCTTCGAAGCCGCCGAAGCCATCCGCCTCGGCGCCCAGGAACTCGACATGGTGATGAATGTCGGCGCCATGAAGTCGGGCGAATCCGCTCGCGTCGAGGCCGATATCCGGGGTGTCGCAGAAG
>JBOGLI010000694.1:0-1121 GCA_050746165.1 Terriglobales bacterium
GCGCTCAGCAATGCAGCATGCCGGATGAGTGCGATCCGGCTGGTGAACGTTATCGGGTCGGGGGGCAGCGTGGTCCCGCTGTTCTTGAAGCAGATCGCGGAAGGCAGGCCGGTAACGGTCACACACCCGGAAGCGGCCCGATGGTTTCTGTCGTTGGATGAGACGGTGGAAGCCGTGCTGGCCTGCGGAGCTGCTGCCTGCGAGGGCAGGATCGTTTTGCCGAAAGTCGGCGAACCCCGGCGAATCGCGGAGTTGGCCGCGTGCTTGATCCGCAGCGCAGGCAAGGAGCTTCCGGTCCAGTTTACCGGCCTACGTCCGGGAGACAAGCTCACCGAGGAACTGACTTACGAGACTGAAGTAAGGGAGGGATTCGTCGCCGGCGGGCTTGAGGTGATTAGAACTAGCAGGCTTGGGCTTGTGGAATTGCGAGGTGCTATGGAGCGGCTTTCCGGCTACATCGCCGCCCGCGATCGTTCCGGGCTCGTCGAAGCACTGTCGTCCGTTGTTCCTGAATACGCCGCGAGTGAGTTGGTACGGAATGCGATGGGCAGGGCTGCTGGGATTTGATCATGAAGCGCAAGATCGCGGTGGTGACCACGTCTCGCGCCGACTACAGCCTCCTGTACTGGCCGTTGCGGGACTTGGCGGCGCATCCGGATGTGGATCTGAAGATTGTTGCGCTCGGGCCGCACTTGTCTCCGGAATTCGGTTGCACGGTTCAGGAGATTGAGAAAGACGGGTTCCATGTCGACGCGCGGATCGAGTGCCTGATGAGTTCGGATAGCGACGTCGGCATGGCAAAGACCATCGGAGTGGCAACTTTGAGTCTGGCGGACTGCTTGGGACATATGCGCCCTGATCTGATCGTTCTGACGGCCGACCGTTACGAAATGCTCGCGCCAGCGTCGGTCGCCTTGGCCCTGCGTATTCCACTCGCGCACATCGAGGGAGGCGAGATCAGCGAGGGCGCCATCGACGACGCTGTGCGCAATGCGCTGACCAAGCTCAGCCACGTCCACTTCACGTCGACGGAATTGGCACGCGCCCGGGTGATCGCCATGGGGGAGGAAGAGTGGCGCGTTCACCGCACCGGCGCCGCGGCTCTGGATCATCTGCGGCGC
>JBOGLI010000695.1:0-5119 GCA_050746165.1 Terriglobales bacterium
ATCCAGACTAGCGGGATCACGCCCATGGCCAGCGCCGCGCCCGCCATCGGCCAGAGCGCGATGCGCTCGCGCGCGTCGAGATCGGGCAGGCTCTTGTTCTTTTCCATCTTGATCTGTCCGTAGAAGACGCGCTGGTACATCCAGAGCAGGTAACAGGCGCTCCAGATCACGCCCGTCGCGGCGAGAATTCCCCAGACTTTATGCGCCTGGAACGCGCCGCTCAGCACCAGGAATTCGCCGATGAAGCCATTGAGCAGCGGCAAGCCCACTGAGGCGAGGGTGATGATCAGGAAAAATGTCGAGTACACGGGCATCGGTGTGGCGAGTCCGCCGTACTCGGCGATCTCGTAGGTGTGGCGGCGGTCGTGGATCATGCCGCACAACATGAACAGTGCGCCGGTGGAGATGCCGTGGGCCAGCATGACATACACGGCGCCGACCACACCCGCTTGCGTCATGCTGAAAATGCCGAGCACTACAAAGCCAAGATGGCTCACCGAGGAATACGCGACGAGCTTCTTCAGGTTCGGCTGCACCATCGCCACCAGTGCGCCGTAGATGATGCCGATAATTGCCAGCGCCACGATCCAGGGAGCGTTGGCGCGGCTCTGCTCGGGGAACAAGCCGAGATTGAAACGCAGCAGGCCGTAGGTGCCCATCTTCAGCAGCACCGCAGCCAGCATTACGGAACCGGCGGTGGGCGCTTCGACGTGCGCGTCGGGGAGCCAGGTGTGCAGCGGGAAGAGCGGGACCTTGACGGCGAAGGCGACAAAGAAGCCCAGGAACAGCCACAGCAATACGTGGGAGCTGGGCGCGTTGGGACCATTCAGCCACGCCTGCATGTCGGCGAACTGGAAGCTGCCGGTGTGCGCGTAGATCCACAAAATGGCCGCCAGCATGAAGACGGAGGCAACCATGGTGTAGAGGAAGAACTTCACCGCCGCGTACACGCGCCGCTCATGGCCGTAGATGCCGATGATGAGCGCCATGGGGATGAGCGTCGCTTCCCAGAAAAAGTAGAAGAGGAAGAGATCGAGCGCGACGAAGACGCCGATCATCGCCGTCTCGAGGATGAGCATGAGGATGAAGAAGTCCTTCACCCGGTCATGAATCGAGCGCCAGGAAATCAGCACGCAGAGCGGCGTGAGGAACGTCGTCAGTACGACCAACCACATCGAGATGCCGTCCATGCCCAGGTGGTAATGAATATTGGGCGTGGAGATCCAGGGGATGTTCACCTCGTACTGGAAGCCTACGTGGTTCGCAATGAAACGTACCGGCAGGTGTAGCGAGAGCGCGAAGGTGAGCAGCGAGATGAAGAGCGCGAAGATGCGGACGTCGCGCTCGCGGCGCGGAATCACCATCAGCAAAAGCGCGCCCGCCAGCGGGATGAACGTGACCAGCGTCAGGATCCAGGTGTTCAGGGTGTTCATTAGCGCACCCCCAGCCAGACCATGTAGGCCACGATGCATCCGGCGCCAAGCGCCACCCAACCGGCATAAGAGCGGATGTTGCCCGACTGCATGTAGCGCGTAGCGGAGCCGACGCCGCGGACGCCGCGCGCGCTGCTGTTGATGGAGCCATCGATCAGGCGGGCATCAATGAACCGCCACAGCACGGCGCGCGATAAGCCAATGAGCGGGTTCACGATCACCGCCGCGTAGAGTTCGTCCACGTAGTACTTGTTCTCCAACGTGACGTAGGCGCCGTGGAACGTCTCGCGCAGCTTGGGGACAAGGTCGCGACGTTTGGAATAGAGGAACCACGCCGCCAGGAATCCGAGCAGGCCCGCGCCGGTCGCGGTAAGTGTCAGCGCGATCTCGGAAGGGCCATGGCCTTCGCCGGGCATGGCGGCGGCGAGTTCGTGAGCGGCGGGAGCGTAGAGCTCAAAGACCGGGGCCAGGAAGCTCTCGAAGTGATTCCCGCCCTTGATGAACACGTCGGGAATGCCGACCCATCCGCCGACAACCGAAAGGATCGCCAGCACGACGAGTGGAATCAGCATCACTTTCGGGCTCTCATGCGCATTAGCGTGCGCGTGCGCCTCCTGCCCGGCCTTTTCATCGTGGTGGCTGTGCGCGGTCTTCACCTCTCCGCGGAAGTCACCGAAGAAGGTCAGGAACCAGAGGCGGAACATGTAGAAAGCGGTCAGGCCGGCGGTAAAGACGCCTACCGCCCAGAAGCCCCATCCGCCGTGCTCGCCAGTGAAGGCGCGGTAAAGAATTTCGTCTTTCGAGAAGAAGCCGCTGAAACCGGGGGCGCCGGCGATGGCCAGCGTTGCCATGGTCATGGTCCAGAACGTCCAGGGCATTTCATGACGCAAGCCGCCCATCTTGCGCATGTCCTGCTCGCCGCCGAGGCCGTGGATCACCGAACCGGCGGCAAGAAAGAGGAGGGCCTTGAAGAATGCGTGAGTCATCAGGTGGAACATGCCGGCTGAATACGCGGCGACACCGCAGGCCAGCACCATGTAGCCGAGCTGCGAGACGGTGGAGTAGGCGAGGACGCGCTTGATGTCGTGCTGCACCATGCCGATGGTCGCGGCGAATAGCGCGGTCGCCGCGCCGATGCAGGCGACGACGAAGAGCGCGGAGGGCGCGCGATCGAAGATCGCATGCGAACGGCAGATCATGTACACGCCGGCGGTGACCATGGTCGCGGCGTGGATCAGGGCGGAGACCGGCGTCGGGCCTTCCATGGCGTCGGGCAGCCAGACGTAAAGCGGAAGTTGCGCGGATTTGCCGGTTGCACCAACCAGCAGACAGATCCCGATGACGCTCATCAGCGCGCCGATACCGGCTTCCACGGGGATGTTCTGGAACTGCGGAAAGAGCGCGGAGTACTGGACCGTGCCGAAGTTCTTGATCAGCAGAAAAATGCCGATGAGAAAGCCGAAATCACCAATGCGGTTGACGATGAACGCTTTCTTGCCCGCGGCCGATGCGGAATCGCGCTGGAAGAAGAATCCGATCAGCAGGTACGAGGCCAGGCCGACGCCTTCCCACCCGACGAACATCAGCAGGTAGTTGTTCGCCAGAACGAGCGTCAGCATGAAAAACATGAACAGGTTCAGGTAGGAGAAGAAGCGATAGAAGCCCCCCTCCTCCCACATGTAGCCGACTGAATAAACGTGGATAAGGAAGCCGACGTTGGTGACGATCAGCATCATGAGGAAAGAGAGCTGATCGAAATAAATGCCGTAAGGGACGCTGAAACTGCCGGCTGCGAACCAGGAGCCGTAATGGGCCTCGTACACGCCGGGGGCGGAGAGGAACCAGGCAGCGACGCGCCATCCCCAAACCATCGAGGCGCCGCAGAACAGCAGGCCGACGGCGGCGACGGTCTTTCGCGAAAAATGCCGGCCGAAGAGGCCGTTGATGAGGAAGCCGGCCATCGGCAACAGCGGAATGAGCCAAAGTTGCGGAGTGCTGTCCATATCAGAGTTTCAACAAGTTGACCGAATCGACGTTCAGCGTCTCCCGCGTGCGGAAGACGGCAATGATGATGGCGAGTCCGACAGCGGCTTCAGCCGCCGCGACGACCATGACAAAGAAGACGAAGACCTGTCCGTTGAGCCGGTGCCAGTGAGAGGCGAAGGCGATGAACGCCAGGTTCACCGCGTTGAGCATCAGCTCGATGCACATGAAGATGGCGATGATGTTGCGCTTGACGAGAAAGCCAAACACGCCACAGGCGAACAGGATGGCGCTCAAGACGAGGTAATACGATAACGGCACCATTTATTCCTCTCCTTGCCGTGGCGGCGGCATTTCGAGCGGTTCCTGCGCGCCCTTCACCGGGCTGGCCAGCACCACGGCGCCCATGATGGCAATCAGGATCAGTACCGACGTGACCTCGAAGGGCAGCAGATAGTCCTTGAAGAGCAGGAAGCCAATTTCGCGGGGGTATCCGGGATTGTTTCCACCGACCGGAACCGACTGCACGCCGCTGCGCTCCAGCAGAACCCATGCGGTGATTCCGAGGCCGACGATCAGTCCGGGAAGGCCGAGCATCAAGGCGACACGGCTGCCCTTGGTGTGCTCTTCCTCGCCGGCATTGAGCAGCATGATGACGAAGATGAACAGCACCATGATCGCGCCGGCATAGACGATCACCTGGATGACGGAGACGAACTCGGCGCCGAGGAGCAGGTACTCGACCGCCAGGGCCGCCATCACCACGATGAGCGACAGCGCGCTGTTGATGGGGTGGCGCTGCGCCAGCAGGTTGATCGCCGCACCCACCGCGATGGCTCCGAATACCGTGAATAGGACGAGATGAAGCATAGATTCCGGACTACGACATGAACGCCACCACCAGGCTGGTGATCACAATGTTCGCCAGCGCGAGCGGGAGCAGGAACTTCCAACTGAAAGCCATCAATTGGTCATAACGGAAGCGCGGCAACGTGCCGCGGACCCAAATGTAAAGGAAAAGGAAAAAGAAGACGCGCAACGCAAACCAGAAGATCGGCAGCAGACCCTGCACGATTGGCGGCCCGAACAGGGGACCGCTCCATCCCCCGAGGAAGAGCAGCGACGCCACGCAGGCGACGGTGATCATGTTGGTGTATTCGGCGATGAAGAACATCGCGAACTTCATCGAGCTGTACTCGGTGTGATAACCGGCGACCAGTTCGGTTTCCGCCTCGGGGAGGTCAAAAGGAATGCGGTTCGTCTCCGCGTAGGCGGCGGTCAGGTAAATGAAGAACGCGATGATCTGTCCACCGCCGAAGATATTCCAGTTCCAGAACCAGCCGGATTGCGCTTCGACGATTCCGCGCAAGCTGAACGTTCCCGAAAGGATGAGCACGCCGATGAGCGAAAGCCCGAGCGCGACTTCATAGCTGATCATTTGCGCGCTGGCGCGAAGCGATCCGAGCAGCGAGTACTTGTTGTTCGAAGACCATCCGGCGAGGGCAACGCCATAGACGCCCATCGAAGTGATCCCGAGAATAATGAGTAGCCCGACGTTCACGTCGGTGATCTGCAAAGGAATCCAAAGGCCCGCGATCTGGATCTCTCTCCCGAATGGAATCACAGCGAGCGTGGTCAGCGCCAATGCGAGCGACAGCACCGGGGCCGCCAGGTAGAGAGGCCTGTACACGTAGGGCGGGGTG
>JBOGLI010000696.1:0-2634 GCA_050746165.1 Terriglobales bacterium
CTTCACGCCGCCCACGCTTGCGCTGCGCCACAGCGAAGTGCGCCGCATCCTGGGCGAGGACATCCCCGATGCCGACATCACCCGCATCCTTCGCCGCCTCGGCTTCGGCATAAAACCAGCGAATGTGGGACCGGCTGCCCTCAGCCGGTCCCAGTCAAAGCTGGAAATCGCACCTTCCGGCAGCGGTGGCGCGCACGCCGCTGTCGCCGAGGAAGTGGCGGCCCTCTCCGTCGCTGTGCCCACCTGGCGCCTCGACGTCACGCGCGAGATCGACCTCATTGAGGAAATCGCGCGCATCTACGGCTACGACCGCTTCGAAAATACGCTGCCCGGCTTCGTCGGTGGCGTGGTGATCGCGCCCGAGGCAGTGAAGGAGCAGAAACTCCGCGACTCGCTTCTCGGCCTCGGCTACAACGAAGCCATCTCGCTCAGCTTCATCTCGCGAGAAGATGCGGCGGAATTCTCCAACGTCGAAGCAGTTGCGATTGCCAACCCGCTCAGCGAAACCGCTGCCGTCATGCGGACGTCGCTCGTGCCCAGCATGCTGCAGATGCTCGCCTACAACCTCAACCGCGCTAACGCCGGCGTTAGGCTGTTCGAGGTCGGCAACGTCTATGAGAAAACCGGCGAGCGCACCGCCGAGCATCCGCGGCTGTGCATCGGCGCAACTGGCGCGGCGATCGAGGCGGACGTGCACCAGCCCGGTCGCCCGTACACGTTCTTCGACCTGAAGGGCGACATCGAGACGCTGCTCTCCGAATTCGCGTATGCCGCGCTGTATTTCGATCCGCATTCCGCCGGAATCTTCCATCCCGGGCGCTCGGCGCGTGCCGTGATGGATGGCAAGACCGTTGCGCGTTTCGGCCAACTTCATCCGCAGGTCGCCGCCGCGCGCAAAATCAAACAGGAAGTTTTCCTGGCGGAAATCGATCTGGACCGGCTCTTCGAGCACGCGTTGCGCAAGCCGCGCTACCAGGCAATCTCGCGCTATCCCGAGGTGGACCGCGATTTCTCTTTCCTGTTCGACGACGCGGTCACCTTCGAGCGCATTGGTAACGCAGTGAACGCCCTTCGCATCGCGGAACTCACCGGGCTCAAGCCTGTCGAGATCTTCCGCGGGGGCGCAGTACCGAAAGGGAAGTACTCGGTGCTGCTGCGGGCGGCGTTCCAATCGAATGACCGCACGTTGCGCGACGACGAAGTCGCCCTCTGGTCGCAGCAGATCGTCAAGGCGTTGGAAACGCTGGGTGGTCAGCAGCGCGCGTAACACCGAAGATTAACCACGGATTCTCACGGACCTTCACGGATAGAAGAAATATTTCTGATCCGTATTCATCCGTGGCGATCCGTGGTTAGTTCTTCCTCGGGGACAGTCTTTGCCGCGATTTGTGCATCTTTGTGCCCTTCGTGGTAAATAGGTTCCGTGCCGACGATGTTCGATTTGATCTTGCGCCAGGTGCGCCGGATTCCGAAAGGGAAGGTTGCGACCTACGGCGACGTCGCCTACGCCGCCGGTTTCCCCGGATCGGCGAGACAGGTTGCGTGGGCTCTGCACCAGTCGCGCGGCGTGCCCTGGCAGCGCGTGGTCGGCGCCGGCGGAAAAATCCTGCTCGGCGGCGAAGCCGGATTCGAGCAGCGCATCTGCCTGGAAGCGGAAGGAGTCGTCTTCCGCGGGCCGCGCATCGATATGAAGCGGCACCAGCACGCGTTTTTCGGTCGCAAAGTCGCCGCTCGAAAAACAAGGAGTAATAAGTAATAAGTAATAAGAATAATAAGAATAATAAGAATCCAGCTTTGCTTATAACTTGTTACTTATTACTGTTCCCGGAGGCACGCATGTACCACTACGACCCGTCCACCGCACTGGAAGAGTTGAAGGAAGAGGCGATCCTGCCCAACCCGGTGCATCTGCGCGACATGTTATTACGCGCGCACCTGTCCGCCGATCGCTCGCTCGAGTTGAACCGCCAGTTCGTCGAGTACCAGCGCCACTATGGCGAACTGCAAAAGCTGGCCCGCGACCTGCTCAACGCGCTCGCCCACTGACGAGCCGCACTTGATTTTTCATGCTGAGCGAGCACGTCAGTGCGAGTCGAAGCACCTCCTGTTTTCTCTGCGACCCTCTGCCTCTCTGCGCCCTCTGCGCTGAGATTCTTAATTCAGAACTCTCCCGCCACAAACTCCTCGATCACCACCTTGGAAATCGCCCTGCATCTCCCGCACACGATTCGCGGCTCCGCTCCATCCCCTAACACCGCGATGTTCAACGATTCGCATGCCGCGCACGCCGTCGTCGCCTCGCCCGACTCTGGTTCCGCAAATTCCAGCGCCGATCCGGTGTCGAACTCTCCCGTCTTCTGCGTGTTGATCTCAAACGTGCTGCGGCAGTCGGCGCAGACGTGGTTGAAGCAGCACTTCGGCTCGCACGAATAAACGATGTCGCTCCCGCCGCACTTCGGGCAGCGGACGATGTCTTTCAGGGTCAACGCCATCATTGAATTCTACTGAATAAGTAATGAGTAGAGCGTGTTTCAAAAACACCTCCGGAGTGTAATCCAGAGGCAGCCGAGATAGAAAAAGGCCCGATAGCTTTCAAGACAATGATCGTGACGCACCAGCAATCGTCGGAACTGC
>JBOGLI010000697.1:0-4449 GCA_050746165.1 Terriglobales bacterium
CTTCAGCAGGATATGGCCGTTGTAATGGAAGTCGCCGATGATGGGCACGCGGATGCCGCGCTTGTCGAGGCCTTCCACGATGCGGGGAACGGCGGCGGCGGCGAGGTCATTGTTGACGGTGACGCGCACCAGCTCCGAGCCGGCGCGGGCCAGCGCTTCCGTTTGGCGGATGGTGCCCTCGACGTCGGCGGTGTCGGTGTTGGTCATCGACTGGACGACCACGGGCGCGGCGGACCCCACGCGCACCCCGCCTATGTTCACGGTTACGGACTTGCGTCTGCGGATTTCGGCCATATTCCTTAAGTTTACCTGAGTACGGCTCACTGCGCTCTGCATGTCGGTCAGACTGGAGTGTTAAAGTGAAGACAACACGGGGTGAGCCATGGCTCCCAGCACTTCCGCGACCGCCCTCGAACCCTGGCCTGCGCTGCCGCTCAACGACTGGCGCGAAACCTATCACAACCTGCACATGTGGACGCAGATTGTGGGCAAGGTGCGCCTCGAACTCACGCCTCGCGTCAACCACTGGTGGAACGTGCCGCTCTATGTCGGCGCGCGCGGGCTGACTACCTCGCCCATTCCATACCAGAACGGTGTTTTTGAAATCGCTTTCGACTTTCTCGACCACGAGCTGACCATCGACCGCTCCGACGGACGGCGCCAGACGCTCGCGCTCGAACCGCGCACGGTGGCTGCGTTCTATTCGGAGTTCATGTCGGCACTGCGTTCGGTAGGTATCGAGGTCTCGATCTGGGCCAAGCCGGTTGAGGTGCCCGACCCGGTGCCTTTCGCCGACGACAAGCTATATCGCGCGTACGATCGCGATGCGGCGCGCCGCTTTTGGCAAATCCTGGTCTCGTGCGACAACGTGTTCAAGCAGTTCCGCGCGGGCTTTCTCGGCAAATGCAGTCCGGTGCACTTTTTCTGGGGAAGCTTCGACCTGGCTGTGACCCGCTTCTCGGGTCGGCGGGCGCCGGAGCGCGACGGAGCCGATGCGATCACCCGGGAAGCCTACTCGCACGAGGTAATCAGCGCGGGATGGTGGCCCGGCGCGGGGTTCGACGGGCCGGCTTTTTATGCCTACGCCGCGCCCGAGCCGGACGGCTTCGCGCATGCGCCAGTGCGGCCTGAAAAAGCCTTTTATCATCCGGAGATGAAGGAATTCATTTTTCCGTACGACGCGATGCGCGCCGCACCTTCACCTGAGCGCGCTTTGCTCGATTTTTTGCAGTCCACCTACGATGCCGGAGCGAGTCTCGCCCATTGGGACCGAAACGCGCTGGAAGTCCGGCGTCCGGCAGCATAAGAAGGAGGCGCTATGCCCTGCATGCATACGAACCAAATCAAGATAAAGACCACCGACAAGCACGTCTGCGAGGAGTGCGTGAAGCTCGGCGACCGGTGGGTCCACCTGCGTCTCTGCCTCGAGTGCGGACACGTAGGCTGCTGCGACTCGTCGAAGAACAAGCACGCGACCAAGCACTTTCGTTCCAGCAAGCACCCGCTCATCCGTTCCATCGAGCCGGGCGAGACGTGGGTGTGGTGCTACGTGGACGAGATGTCGCCGGGGGAGATTGAGGCGGCGTGAGAACGAGTGCTCAGTGCTGAGTGCCGAGTGCCGAGTGCTGAGAATGCCGCGGACGCTTCGCCCGCGGCATTCAAAAATCAAAAATCGACAATGGGTTTACGGTCTTCCGCCAAGCCCAGGGATCGTTTTCGCCAAGTCGTTGTAGATGACCATGACCGCGAACAGCACCAGCAGCACGAACGCGACCTGGTAAATGCGTTCCTTGATGTGCAGGCTGATATCGCGGCGCCGGATGCCCTCAATGGCGAGGAACAGGATCACGCCGCCGTCGAGAATCGGGAAGGGCAGCAGGTTGAAGATCGCCAGGTTGATGCTGATGCCCGCCATCAGTTCCATCAGCGGCGTCCAGCCCTGCTGGCGCGCGGCTTCACCCGACATCTTGGCAATGGCAACGGGGCCAGAGATTTGCTGCATCGGGATCTGGTGCTGCACAAGCTTCTCTACCATCACCAGGATCAGCCCGGAGAGCCGTTCATTTTCTTCCACGGATTTTGAGAAGGCCTGCGGGAAGGGGAGCTTGTCGACGCGCACTGCTTCCGACGACTTGAAGCCAAGCCGGTATTGCTGCTTGCCATCGACAGTATCGAGCACGGGCGTGATCTGCAGGTTCAGCTTCTGGCCTTTGCGCTCCACCGTAACGGTCGCAGGCTTGGTCTTGTTTTGCTCGAGCATCGACAACAGCGACTCGATGGAGCGGACGGGACGGCCGTCGAGGGCAAGGATGAGATCGCCCTTCTGCATGCCCGCCTTTTCGGCCGGCATGGTCGGATCGACCTGCGCGACCGGGACGGGACGGTTGGGGGTCCAGCCCGCCTCGCCGATCTTGTCGGGCCCCATGGCTTCGGGGGTGATTTTCTTGTCGATCAACTGGCCATCACGTTCAAGTTCAACGTTGAGCGGCTGGCCCGGGCTGAGGACGACCTTGTAGATTACGTCCTGCCAAGTCGGGTTTGGCTGGCCGTCGATCTTGGCGATCCTGTCGCCGGATTGGATGCCGGCCTTGGCCGCGGGAGAGCCGTCGAGAACGTATCCGACGTTCGCGGGCTGGTCGAGATAGGCCGGGCGTTCGAAGTGCACCATGAATACGACGGTCATCAGGCCGACGGCCAGAACCACGTTCATGAACGGGCCCGCCAGGGCGATGATGAATCGCTGCCAGCGCGGGTGCGACATGAATTCGCCGGCGTCTCCGGTACGCGCTTCGAGCGGGTTCTCGCCGCTCATCTTGACGTAGCCGCCCAGCGGCAGCAGGTTGACGCGGTAGTCGGTCTCGCCGCGCCGGATCCCGAACAGGCGCTTGCCGAAGCCGACGGCGAACTGCTCGACCCGAACGCCGAAAATCTTCGCGGCGGCGAAATGGCCAAACTCGTGCACGAGGATCATCACCCCGAGCACGAAGGCCACGGCCACGGCGCTGGTTAGAAAGTCATACATGAAACCGGTACCTGATTCATTGGGTGACTTGGTGATTGAATCGCCCAGTCAGCAAGTCACCCACTCACCAAATCACAAAATCCCCCAAAGGCGCGACTCACTTTGTCGCCCGGACAACATTGGGGGATTTGGAAATTCTCGAATCGATTTTATCCCAAGCCCGGCGGCGCGCCTCCGCGTCCACCGACAGCACCTCTTTAATAGATTCGGGATGATGTTCTTCCGTTTCATTCAAAACCGCCGAAATTATGCAGGGGATGTCGGAAAACCCGATCCTCCGGTCGAGGAAGGCCGCCACTGCGACTTCGTCGGCCGCATTGAGGGCGATCGTCTTCGAGCCTCCCTCGCCGGCCGCCTCGTAGGCCAGCCGCAGGCAAGGGAACTTCTGCAGGTCCGGTGGCTGGAAATCCAACCGCTTCAGCTCTAGAACGGGGAACCGGAGGTCGCTTGCAACGCGGTCGGGATAGGTGAGGGCGTAAAGGATGGGCAGGCGCATGTCGGTGACCGAGAGCTGCGCCAGCAGGCTGCCGTCGCGGTACTCGACCATGGAATGAATGGTGGACTGCGGATGCACCACGACGCTGATCTGGCTGGGCGGCAGCCGGAATAGACGGCAGGCCTCGACGACCTCGAAACCTTTGTTCATCAGCGTTGCCGAATCGATTGTGATACGCGGACCCATCTTCCACGTGGGATGGTTCAACGCCTGCTCGACGGTGATTTTGTCGAACTGCTCGGCCGGGGTATTCAGGAAGGGACCGCCGGAGGCGGTGAGCCAAACCCGCTCGACCTCGTCGAGACGCCCGCCGCGCATGCACTGGTGAACGGCATTGTGCTCGCTGTCGATGGGGAGCAGAGGCTTGCCCTGGAGCTGCGCCTCGGCGGTGATCAACTCGCCGGCCACCACCAGCGACTCCTTATTCGCCAAGCCGACCGATTTGCCTGCCCGCACGGCTTCATACGTTGCTTCCAACCCGGCAACGCCGACGATCGCGCTGACGACGAAGTCCACCTCGGGATGGGTAGCGACGGCGACCGTGCCGGCAGCCCCGTAAACCACCTCGATGTCAGGGTGGCCGAACCCGATCAGCCGCTGGCGGAGCGATTCGGCGTTGGCCTCGTCGGCGACGGAAATCAGGCGCGGCTTCCAGCGGCAGGCCTGCTCGAAGACGGTCTCGATGTTCTTCCCGGCTGCGAGCGAGATGACGCGAAAACGCTCCGGATAAGCTTCGACGATCTTGAGCGTGCTCTTGCCGATGGAGCCGGTCGAGCCGAGGATGGCGAGGTTCTTCATGAAAGTAATAAGTAATGAGTAGAGCGTGTTTCAAAAACACCTCCGGAGTGTAATCCAGAGGCAGCCGAGATAGAAAAAGGCCCGATAGCTTTCAAGACAATGATCGTGACGCACCAGCAATCGTCGGAACTGC
>JBOGLI010000698.1:0-2827 GCA_050746165.1 Terriglobales bacterium
GTGTACAGCCGCTCCGGGCCTCCGCCTTGCAAGTGTCAGTTGCCGTCGCGCGTGAAGGCGAAGCCGATGGAGCGTCCGAGCACTCCCTCGTCGGTCGCCATCCAACGGATCCCGAGTTTAGCGGCGATATCCAATACCTGTTCGGAAACGCTGCCCTCGGAAGGCCACACGCCGCGAGGGCGGACGCCAAATGTCTTCTCGTGAAAGTCGAGCGCCCGCTGTAATTGTTCCTTCGCGTCTTCCGGGTGACGGTAGGTCGTCTGCGGCAGTCGAATTCCGGGATGCGAGACTCCGCCCTGGTCCGTGTCGCACACGAGCGGGAGGATTGGGTGGTAGAAGGGCGTAGCTGAAATCTCGATCTGGCCCCGCTGCGCGGCGGCCGCGTACGCGGGCAGAACGGAGGCGCAAATCTCGCGTTCTTTCTCGATGACGAATCGCTGGTCTTCGACCGAGAACCCCCGGGCCTTCTCGACCAGAGCCGCGATTTTGGGCTCAATGAGAAAGAATTCGTCGAACCACGCGAGTTGCGACAGAACCTGGAGATCGGTGAAATCCTGGTCGGTAAAGATTCGCGCCGCTCGGCTGGAGTCGCCGCCCGCGCCCCGCAGCATTTCGTACAGCTCGCGATAGCGCGGGTACCGCCCGATCAACTGTGCCGGGTTCGCCTGGAAGAGATAGTCGAGGGCGAACCTGCGTTCCTCCTCGGTCAATTGGGAGGCCGGTTTAGCCGCCACATCGAGGAACGGATCTCGCGCCGCGCCGGTCGCATAGTCCTGGATCTGAACCATGAGCGAGGGGACGAGATTGAAGGTTTGGTGCACCGCCGGAAATTCCTCCAGCAGCTTGACCATTCCGTAATAATCCTTGAGCGCGTGCAGGCGGACCCACGGAAGCCGATACTCCCCGCTCACCAGGTCCTTATAAAAGGGCTGGTGCATGTGCCAGATAATCGCGACGCGAAGAGACGCCATGGATTCCAATCGCCTATCGCCAGGTGCGAGTTGACGGCCCGGACAGGGCCTGACTCTCGCTGACTCTGACGTTAAGGCGGAAAAACGAGTAAAGCACACGTTCCGACATGCGCGCAAACGCTAACGTTGGCGGCGGTGGCGTATCCGCTGGTAAACTGCGGCTGAGACGCCCGTTTCCATGCGCATCCTGACCCGCTATATCCTCGGCGAAGTAGTCTCGCACGCCCTCATCGGCGCCAGCGTGTTCACCTTTGTCGTGTTCCTGCGGGACTTGGGCAGAATTCTGGAACTGGTCGTCCGTAATAGCGCGCCATTGCCGAGCATCGCCGAGCTGTTTTTCCTAACGCTTCCCACCGCCCTGACAGTCACGATCCCGATGGGCGTGCTGGTTGGTATCCTGATCGGCCTCAGCCGCCTGGCCGCCGACAGCGAAATCACCGCGATGCGTGCCAGCGGCATCGGTCCCGGCACGTTTGTACGCATTCTTTCGTTGTTCGTAATTTTCGCGTGGCTGCTGGCAATGGTGAATAACATTTCCATTGCGCCGCGCTCGGCCGCGGCACTGGCCCAATTGCAAAACCGGCTCAAGACGAGCCAGGTCTCGTTCGAAATCCAGCCGCGCGTCTTTTACGAGGACTTCAAGAACATCGTCCTATACGTCCAGGATTCCAGCGCGGGAAAGGGTGCGGCAGAGTGGAAGGGCATCTTCCTGGCCGACATTTCCGATCCCTCGGCGCCGAAGATCACGCTCGCCAAGTCCGGCGTGGTGGTGGCCGAGGGTCCCGAGAAAATCCGCCTGCACCTGGATCAGGGATCGACACACGAAGTGGATCCGCGCCGCTCCAACCAGTACGGCATTTCCACTTTTTCCGAGACCGACATTCCCATCCAAGCGCCGGCCGCGCAGGTGCATACCGACGAAGTCGCGCCCGCCGCGCAGATGCCGATGCCGGAACTTGCCGCGCGCATGAACGCCGGCGGCCCGCAGTCACGCACGTTTGCCATCGAATTTCAACGCCGGCTGGCGCTGCCGACAGCGTGTATCGTGCTGGCGCTGGTCGGAATCCCGTTGGGACTCTCCGCCAAGAAAGGCGGCAAGAGCACCGGATTTGTCCTGACGATTGGGTTGGTGTTCCTGTATTACTTCTGCGCGTTGGGCGGCATGTCGCTGGCCCGGCAGGGCAAGATACCGGTCGCGCTGGGCATGTGGTTCGGCAACATCGTGTTCTTCGCGGGCGGACTGCTGCTGCTATGGCGGTCGGAACGCGCGCCGTTAACATTGTGGGCGCCCAAGGCTTCTCTCGCCAAGCTGACGCAAAAGCTCAAGGCCAGCATGCCCGGAGCGATCGGCGAGGGCGGCGCCTTCGAGCGCTCCATCCGGCGCAAACGCTGGTTCAGCGCGCGCTTCCCCTTGCTGATCGACGACTACATCCTGCGCGATTTCGTCATGTACCTGGGGATGATCCTGACATCGTTCCTGGTGCTGCTGCTGATCTTCACCTTCTTTGAATTGCTCGGCGACATCATTCGTAACCGTGTGCCGCTGATATTGGTCGGCGAGTACCTGGCGAACGTCACGCCATATTTCATCTACAACACGGCGCACATCAGCGTATTGCTTTCCGTGCTGGTGACCTTCGGGATCATGCAACGGACGAACGAGGTCACGGCGATGAAGGCCACCGGAATCAGCATCTATCGCGTGATCCTCCCGGTGCTGATCATTGCCGGTTTTATCGCCACGGGCTTGTTCTTCTTCGAACAGTTTTACCTGCCGCGCGCCAACCAGAGGCAGGACGCGCTGCGCAATGAGATCAAGGGCAAGCCGGCGCAAACCTATCTGCGTCCGGACCGGA
>JBOGLI010000699.1:0-3863 GCA_050746165.1 Terriglobales bacterium
CGGTCGCGCACCGCTTCGCGAAACGTGTTGTGCGCGATGGCGGAAATCCGGTTGATCATCGGGCCAACTCCGCCGGCGCATCCTGCCCGATCTTCTCCAGGAAGTAATCTTCCAACGACGCGCGCACCGGCGTGACGGAGAGCAGCCGTCCGTTCGCCGAGCGGATCTTGTCGATGGCCGCGTCCAGGTCCTGCTGCGGAACGATCGCGCGCGCCGTGTCGCCGCTGACGTGGATATCGGAAGCCATGGTGCTCAGGGCGTGTGCCGCCCCGTCCCAGATGATCTCGACTGTGCCGCTGAAGCGCGCGAGCAATTCCTGCACGATTCCGACACCCCGAACCTCGCCGCGGTTGATGACCGCAATGCGGTCGCAGAGCGCCTCGGCGTCGGAAAGAATGTGGGTGGAGAAAAAGACGGTCTTGCCATCATCCTTCAGCGATTGGATCAGGTCGCGCACCTCGCGCCGGCCGATGGGATCGAGGCCCGACATGGGCTCGTCGAGAAATACGATCCTCGGATCGTGAATGATGGCCTGCGCGATCCCGATACGTTGCAGCATGCCTTTGGAGAATTTGCGCAACTGCACGCTGCCCGATTCAGTGAGGCCGACGCGCTCCAGCATATTGGCGACGCGGCGCCGTCGCTCCGCCGCCGGGACACCCGAGAGTTGAGCGAAATAGTCGAGCAGTTCCGATGCGGTGAGGTAATCGTAGAAATAGGGTTGCTCGGGCAGGTAGCCGATCTGCGCCTTGATCTCCGGATCGCGCCAGTCGCGGCCCAGAATCCGAGCGTAGCCCGCTGTCGGGAAAACCAGTCCCATGAGCAGCTTCAGGGTCGTCGTTTTGCCCGCGCCGTTGGGCCCGAGATAGCCGAACACTTCACCCTCGGGGATGGTTAGGTGAAGCGGATGCAGTGCTTCCTTGGGCCGCTTGCGCCAGAAGCCGGTGAGGTAGGTCTTCTGCAGTCCTGCAATCTCAATCGCATCCATGGAGTACCCAAATTATACGTACACGCGCAATATCCGGGACGCAGGGCAAAAACAAAAGGAGCAGTGGATTGCTCCACTGCTCCCTGGCTTGTACCCTCCCCCAGGTACTTCGCCAAACCGAAAACGTTCAGACTACTGCAGCGGGTTGTCGCCGGCGCTGGCCACCGTGCTGGTGTTGTAGCGGATCACGCCCGACTGGTCGCTGAAGAAGTGACGCTGACCGGTCTGCGAGTTCTGCGGGTCGCCATTGACGGCGTAGGTGGTGCAAGCCGGGACCGGGGTGCCAGTGCCGCAGCTGGACGGCGTGATGCTCGCCGACGGCGTGGTGAACACGTAGCCGCTCTTGGTGCCTGCAGCCAGAACGGAGTCAAGCAATCCGGCGCCCGACGCGCTTCCACCGGAGCCACCCAGGTTGGCCAGTGTCGTGAAGCCCACGTCAGGATAGGTGGAAGCATAGGTCACTTCCGAGGTGTTGATGGTGCGGACCGACCCGACAGCCGAGGCTTCATTAGCCGCGATGCGGGAGCGGAGCAGGTTCGGGATGGCAATCGCGGCGATGATCAGAATGATCGCGACCACGATCAGCAACTCAATTAACGAAAAGCCCTTCTGTTTGCGCATGTATCCTCTCTCCAAATCCGTGCAGATTCTCATGTCTGGGTAGCCCGCACGTGTATAAAGCAACTCCTATGCCACCGCCAAAGTGTGCGGCCCACTTATGTGGAAAAAAGCAAAGTAGCTGATCCACAAAGGCTTACAGGCAGATTGGGCAGAGAAGGTGCTGACGTATGGTGGTCCAGAATGACATCTTTTGTCAAACTCCTCTCTCACTTTTTGGTAAGTGTCCAAATAGTAATCACGCGCCGCCTGTTTGGCCTCATATGTGCAATTAGCCACTCCCGAAATCGGCTACAATAACCGGACCTGCTCCCACTTCCTATGAACAATCTCGCAGTCGTTGCTCCAAGGGCATCTTCTCGTGTTTCCAAACCGCTGCTCGCAGCAGTGTTGGCGGCGAGCTCGGTGGCCTACCTTTGGACCCTGCATTTTGGCTTTGTTTACGACGACCTGGGCCAAATCGTGGCCAATCCGCTCATTCAGAGCTGGAAATTCCTGCCGCAGTATTTTCACGGGAACGTCTGGATGCAGCAGAGCGCGTTGGGGAATTATTTTCGGCCGCTCTTTCTTGTTTGGTTGCTGCTGAACCATACGTTGTTTGGTTTGCACCCCGCCTTTTGGCACTTGAGCACCGTGGCGGTACATCTGGGAGCGACGGCGCTCGTGTACCTGCTGGCGCTGCGGTTGTCAGGCCGGCAAAAGGTTGCGGCCATCGCGGCGGTGATCTTCGGCGTCCATCCGGCGCACGTGGAGTCGGTGGCGTGGATTTCGGGCGTGACCGACGCCTTGCTGGCCTTGTTGCTGATCCCGTCATTCCTGGCGTTCATGAACTATCGCGAGAAGAAGGGCGCGAAGTGGCTGGGAATATCGGTCGCGTTCTATGCCTTGGCATTGCTAGCCAAGGAAACCGCCGTTGTGCTGCCGGTGTTCGTCTTCTTGTATGTGATCTTCTGGCCAGACGCGTCGTGGAAACGGAAGTTTGCCGATGCGTTCTTGCTCGCCGTTCCGTACGCGTTGGTCACCGTTCCTTACCTGCTCCTGAGAGCATCGGCGCTGCACGGCGTGGCGCATCGTACGGTCGATATTCCTTTATCAATCAGCTTTTACACCATGCCGTCGGTGTTGTGGTTCTACGTTCGCCATCTGCTGGCGCCGTTGCGGCTGAGCGCGTTCTACGACACGCCATACATCACGCATGTGAGCTGGAAATACTTCCTCGCGCCGCTGACCGCCATGGTTGTGACGTTGGCGGTAATTGCCGCCGCGTGGTGGAAGTCGCGGTCGCCTTTGGTGGCATTCGCGGCGGCATGGATCTTCGTGCCGCTTCTTCCCGTACTCGACCTGTCACTTCTGCCGATGGGCGACTTCGTGCACGACCGTTATCTGTACCTTCCGCTGATTGGCTTTGCGCTTTTGGCCGGGTTGGCGTTCGAGGCGCTCGATCGCAGAAAACTTGCGGGCGTGCCGCTGGGCACCACGGCGGTGATCGTCATCGTCATCGCGCTGACGGCTGGAACCATCGCACAGAGCCTTCCCTGGCGCGACGATATTCCCCTGTACCAACATGGAATGAGGATCGCGCCGTTGAACGATCTGCCGCGCAACAAGCTGGCGGCGACCTACGTCGCGCGCGGCATGTACGAGCAGGGAATCGATGCCTACAAATTCGTCCTCGCCAACGATCCCGAATACTGGTACGCAAATTACCGCATGGGATACGCGCAGCACATGCTGGGCCGCTACGACGCCGCGCAGTCCTTCTTAGAAAAGGCCGCCACGGAGAATGGAGCGCCCGACGTTCTGTATTATCTCGGCCTAAACGCGACCAAACTGAAGCGGTATGAAATGGCGGAGCAGGCGCTGGCACGTGCGATTGAGCGCAACCCGCAGGCGCCCGGTTACGAGTTCGCGCTGGGCGTCGCCTTGAAGGAAGATGGAAAACTCGATCCAGCGCTGCAAATATTCCTCTCCGAATTGAAGCGAGATCCCAACGATGCTGGCGCGCGCGCGCAGGTGGAAGAACTCACGGCGCGGCTGCACCCGGCGAAGAAATGACCCCGATGAGCACACCACGGCCCCCGGACGCCGAGAGAACGCCGTCCGCCGGTCCCGAACTTCGCGTCGGGCGATGGTCGGTTGGCCCGGCAATCGTGCTGCGCGTCGTGTTGGTCGCCACCGCGCTGGTCTATGAGCGAACAATCGCCTACGGAGTCGTTTACGACGATTTCCAGGAGAGCGTCATGAATCCGTGGGTCCA
>JBOGLI010000700.1:0-4812 GCA_050746165.1 Terriglobales bacterium
GCTGAGGGCAGCCGGTCCCACAACACGACTTCGGCGATGGTTTCGGTGGTGTGGAAGTGGAGGTGGACCTTGGCGCGGTCCTTGAGCGGCTTGGCGGCGGGCAGCAGTGTGAGCAAGACGTCAAGCCGCGCGGAAGCGGTGAAGGCGGCGACGGAGATCGACATGCCGCGGGAGAGATCGTCCACGTTGATCCCGGCGAGGTTGAGCGCGGTGCGCTCGCCGGCGACAGCCTGCTCGGCCGCGGCGCCGTGCACCTGGATACCGCGAACGCGGAGGCGGCGATCGCCCGGAAATAGCGTGAGTTCCTGTTCTTTGCGAATGGTACCGGAGACGAGCGTGCCGGTGACAACGGTTCCGTGCCCCTTCATCGAGAAGACGCGGTCGATCGGCAGGCGCGGTGCGGAGGCCGAGTCTTTCGCGGGCACATCGGCAGCAACGCGCGCCAGTTCGCGTTTGAGGTCATCGATTCCGGCGCCCGTTTTCGAACTCACGGCGACTACCGGCGCGTCTTGCATGAACGAACCGCGGAGGAACTCGGAAACTTCCAGACGCGCGACCTCGAGCGATTCGGGATCGACCAGGTCGGACTTGGTGAGGACGGCGATGCCTCCCCGGATGTGGAGCAGGCGGACGATGTCGAAATGCTCGCGGGTTTGCGGCTTGATGCCTTCGTCAGCGGCAATGACCAGGAGCACGAGGTCGATTCCACCGGCGCCGGCCAGCATATTGCGGACAAAACGCTCGTGGCCGGGAACGTCGACGAAACCCAAACGCAAGTGGTCAGTGGTCAGTGATCGGTGATCAGGATTTCCAACCGCGGGAGCTCCGCCCGGCTGATCACTGATTACTGACCACTGATCACTTTCGAGTTCCAGATGCGCGAAGCCGAGATCGATGGTGATGCCGCGGCGCTTTTCTTCTTGGAGGCGGTCGGGGTCGGTGCCGGTGAGCGCGCGGACGAGGGCGCTCTTACCGTGGTCGATATGGCCGGCGGTGCCGACGATGACCGATTTCATCCCCAAAAGATAGCACCCGGCCTAATCGGCACGTCGCGGCCCCTGCGCCGAAGCGGGCGATCACGCCGGGTGTAACTTCCCTGTTCGGGAGCTCAGGGGAGGGCTGTATTTCGATCCCCTGAGCAGCCCTGATCTACTATCAGGACGGGTTACGTTACTTAGTCCTTGGATGCCGGAGCAGCGGCTGCGGTTTGCACCGAGCAGGGCCGAAAAGCAGGTGCGATTGCCGGTTGAAAGGCAAGAGCTTCAGCGCAGAGGTCGCAGAGGGGCAGAGGACGCAGAGAACAGCAGGCGCGCAATTCCGGTCGGCCCGGCTGAGGGCAGCCGGGCCCACGATGGACTTAACAATTCTTCGCAGCAGGGTGCGGCGGGCGTGGATTAGGATCGAAGCACATGGCAGAGACAACTTCACAAGCAGCCGCGGTGGTGACGCGCGATCTTACGCGCGAGTACCGCATGGGAGAGAGCACGATTCGCGCAGTGAACGGAATCACGGTCACGATTGCCGCGGGGGAGTTCGTGGCGTTACTGGGCCAATCCGGCTCGGGAAAATCGACGCTGCTGAACTTGATCGGCGGACTCGACCGGACGAGCAGCGGCACGCTCCAGGTGATGGGACGCGAGCTGAGCGCGATGGGCGCGGAGGAGCTGGCACGTTATCGCCGGCACACCGTCGGCATGGTTTTCCAGGCGTTCAACCTGGTGCCAACCATGACGGTGCTGGAGAACGTGGAGCTGCCGATGATCTTCGCCGAGGTGGACCGGCCGGAGCGGGCGCGGCGGGCCCAGGAGGCGCTGGAGCGGGTGGGACTGGCGGCGCGCACGCGGCACCGTCCGTCGGAGATGTCGGGCGGAGAGCAGCAGCGGGCGTCGATCGCGCGAGCGCTGGTAAACCGGCCGTCGTTGCTGCTGGCGGATGAACCGACGGGGAACCTCGATTCGAGAACGGGCGAAGAGGTGATGCGGCTGCTCGAAGAATTTCACGCGTCGGGCATGACGGTGCTGCTGGTGACGCACGAACGAGCACTTGCCGAACAACATGCAAGACGGCTGCTGACGCTGGCGGATGGAAAACTGGTGGGAGATGTGGTTATACCCCACCCGAGCAAAAGCGGCTTGGGTGGGCCACCCGAGTCTTTGGGTGGGCCACCTGTCACGACGGGCACGACGAAGGGGACCGCATGAAGGCGAATGACGTAGTCGCGTTGGCGGCGCGGAACCTGCGCGAATCGGTGCTGCGGAATTCGCTGACGACGGTGGGAATCAGTGTCGGCGTGGCGTCGCTGGTGGCGATGCTCTCGCTCGGCATCGGACTGCAGCAGTTGGCAAACCGGCGGCTGGCGCGCTCGGGATTGTTCAACACCGTAATCGTCACTGGTCGCGATGCGCGGGGATTCGGCGAGGAGGGCCGCAGACGCCAACAGCAGGAGGCGAACAAGCCGTCGCCGCCGCTCGACGAAGATGCGCGGGCACAGATCGCAAAGATTCCTAACGTCGTCGAGGTCTATCCCGACATGCGCTTCATGGCCGAGGTGAGCGTGGCGGGCGGAAAGGCGGAGTTCGCGTCGGTGAGCGGGCTGCCCCAATCGGCGCACGACCGCGATGCGTTCGACAACCTTGACGGAAAATACTTCTCGAATACCGATGCCAGCGAAGCGATCATGCAGGGAGAATTCGCCAAAGCGCTCACGACCGATCCGAAATCGCTGATCGGGAAAGAACTGACGATCCGCTACGCCGAGCGCGCCGCGCCCGGGCAGGGGTCTGCCAAGCAGGAGGGTAGCGGAAACGACGTGGATGAACTGATCGCGTCGGGATTTTCGGTGACGCGCAGGACGAAGACGCTACGCATCGTGGGCGTCACGGAGCAGGACCCGGAGGCCGGCCTACGATTCGGGCGCGCCGCGGTCTTCGTCCCGCTGCATTTCGCGGAGGAGTTGAACGTGATGCTCGGCTCCGACCTGCGCGAGATGGTGCGCTCCACGTACGAGGGCCGGGTGTACACGGCGCTGACGGCGCGCGTCGACGATCCCGCGCAGGTTCAGAAGGTGGAAGACGGGATCAAGAACCTGAACTTCCAGACGTTTTCCTTGCTCGATGCATCGCGCAGCCTGCAACGGTTCTTCACCATTCTCGATTTGTTCCTAGGAATTTTCGGCAGCCTGGCGCTGGCGGTGGCGTTGCTGGGCATCGTGAACACGCTGATCATGGCGATCCTGGAGCGGCGGCGCGAGATCGGCATCATGAAGGCGATCGGAGCGGCCGACAGCGACGTGCGCGGGTTGTTCTTCGCCGAAGCCGGCGTGATGGGGCTGATGGGCGGAATCGTCGGCGTGCTGTTTGGCTGGGGGATCGGACGGGTGATCAACTTCGGGACGAACGTTTACCTGCAGCGCCAGCAGATGGCGACGGAGCGCTTCTGGGCGGTGCCGTGGTGGCTGGTGCTGGGTGCGATTACCTTTTCGATTGTGGTGAGTCTGATCTCAGGGATGTATCCGGCGAGCCGGGCGGCGAAGCTGGACCCGGTGCAGGCGTTGCGGTACGAGTAGCAGTTGCTATTTGTTGGTTGTTGGTTGTTGGTTGTTGGTTGTTGGTTTCTAAGAAAGCGATAACGAGCAGGAAAGTTTATGAACAGGAAAATTCGCACGACGTTGGCGACGGGAGTGTTGCTCCTGGCGTGTGGCGCCGTGGCACAGGAGCATCAGCATGACATGTCGCAGCACGCGGAGCACGAGAAAGAGATGAATGCGCGCGGCGAGAAGGCCATGGGCTTCTCGCAGATGGCGACAACGCACCATTTTATCCTGCTGTCCGACGGCGGCTATGTGCAGGTCACCGCGAATGACGCCAGCGACAACAACACGGTTGAGCAGATCCGCAGGCACCTGATGGACATAAAGACGAAGTTTGCCGCGGGCGATTTTTCCGCGCCGGAACTGACCCATGGAAAAATCCCGCCGGGAGTTCCCGCGATGCGCAAGCTCAGGGGCGATATTAAGTACAACGTCGAGTTTGTCGACGGTGGCGGACGGCTTCACATCGCGAGTAATAACGCGAAGGCAATCGCCGCGATTCACGACTTCCTGAAGTTCCAGATCGAGGACCACGGAACCGGCGATCCGACGGCAACGAAGGATTAATCGGCGGCGGCGGATTGAGGCCGGACGATGGCGGGGCGCGGCGCCGATCGCTTGCGCAACCAGAGCACGACGCGAATCCCCAATAGCACTGACAAGATGATGGCGTAGCGGATGGGCTTGGTCTCGTCCGCTTTCACCAGCCACGCGTAGTGAATCACGCCGGCGATGGCGCTGAAATAAATCAGGCGGTGCAGCTTCTGCCAGCGCTTGCCGAGGCGGCGGATCCAGCCTTTCGTCGAGGTGACGGCCAGCGGCAACATCAGCAGCAGGCCGGTCATGCCCATGAAGATGAAGCGGCGCTTCATGAGATCGTCGGCCATATCGTGAAGGTTAAAGAACTTGTCGAGCCACACCCACGTGGTCAGGTGAAGACAGCCGTAGAAGAAGGCGTAGAGGCCGAGCATGCGGCGGAAGCGGATCCAGCCTTGCCATCCGGTGATGCGCCGCAGCGGCGTGATGGAGAGCGTCAGCAGGAGGAACGTCAGCGTCCAATCGCCGGTGGAATGGGTGATGACCTCGATCGGATTGGCCCCGAGCTCGTCGTGGAAGGCCTTCCAGACGAGGTGCGCCACCGGGAGCAGGGCGGCGAAGAAGATGGCGAGTTTAAGTAGTTTCAGTTTCACGGCTGTTGTTGGTTATTGGTTATTGGTTGTTGG
>JBOGLI010000701.1:0-9081 GCA_050746165.1 Terriglobales bacterium
ACTGACGACATTGCGGCGAAGACGGCGAACGTCGGGCCAGCGAGAGGCGGCCAAATCCATTGTCGCGAGAGTCTTCTCGAAATTATTAGGAACTCCGCGGATGGCATCGTGGGTATTGGCGAGCCCGTCGAGCGAGAAGTTCAGGTCGATGACCAACTCGGGGCAGTTCGCCAGCAAGGAATCGATGACGCTCTCAAGCTTCGCCGGAAGCAAGCCATTCGTGGGCAGGTTCAGGTGCCGGACGCCGTTGTTCTTGTAAAAGAGCTCGATGATCTCCGCCAGTTCCTTGCGCATGAAGGGCTCGCCGCCAGAGAGCCAGAGCTTATGAAACTGGGGAGCGGTTTCGCTGAGGCGCTGGATCTGCTCGAAGGTGAGGTCGCGGCCCTGGTTGAGCTCGTCCCAGTAAAAACAGGTGCGGCACTTGGAATTACAGGTCGAGGTCACAAAGAGAAAAAGAGACTCGAGCTGCTTGGGACGAAAGGCACCACGGGCGTAATGGAAATAGCTGAACCCCACGCGACGATTATAGGCCGACGAACCCACATATCGCGCGGAGAGAGAAGAGTTACGGCGGGGACCGCGCCGGCGCGATGTGTGGGGCACCCATCGGGTACCTATGCGCAATGCAGTTTGTCGCAACATGACGCCGGCCGAAAGGGCGAGCGATGTGCATCCGATGGTAAGAAGGGAAAACACGCCCATAGTTGCACATATATTTGTGCACTTGAATTGTAAGTTCCTACCAATCTTATTGGATTTGAAGATGTTGCCGAGCTTTGTAGGCATCCCAATGTGAGGCGACTATTTCTAACCGAGCGTGGCCCGAATTGCGGCCCAGACCAGCGATGACAGCGCAACTTCATGTACCGAATCCCACGCCGGCTGAGGCCGGTATCCTGCCGGGGGGGATGGACCGCGAACAGCTCGCGCGTCAGATCAGCGAACTCGGCGACTGGTTCCACAACCTGGACCTCTACGGTGTCCCGACGGCGCCGAACCACTTCCTGGGCGATTTTCCGAACATTAAGTGGAAATACATCGCGAACGCGATTCCCGAGGACCTGACGGGAGCGACAGTACTCGATGTCGGGTGCAATGGCGGGTTCTATTCGATCCAGTTGAAGCGCCGGGGAGCGAGCCGGGTGCTGGGGATCGACATCGACGACCGCTACTTGAACCAGGCGCGGTTCGCGGCGCGCACGCTCGGACTCGATATTGAGTTCCAGAAGATGTCGGTATACGAGGCCGATCAACTGCCGGGTCAATTCGACTATGTCTTTTTCATGGGCGTGCTCTACCACCTACGGTATCCCTTGTTCGCGCTCGATAAGCTGGTAAGCAAAGTGGGCGGGAAGCTGGTGTTCCAGACGATGATTCGAGGCTCGGAAGAGGTGCGGCGGTGGGAGGAGAACTACCACTTCTGGAACAAAGAAATTTTCGAGCATGAGGACTTCCCGCGCATGTACTTCATCGAGCAGAAGTACGCGAACGATCCGACCAACTGGTGGATTCCGAACCGGGCGGCGGCAGAGGGGATGCTGCGCAGCGCGGGACTGGAGATCGAAGCACATCCGGAGCCGGAGACGTGGGTGTGCTCGCCGTCCGCGGAAACAAGGGGCGGGCGCAACGTGCACGAACTGGAGCTGTCAGGATTGCTCTAGACACTGCGGCACGGGTGAGCCGCGGACAAGTAAGTGAGCGGCTTGGGGCGATAGGAGAGGCGAACGAATGGTCGAAGCGGTCATGCTGTGGAACGAGCCGAACAACTTGTCGCATTGGGACTTCAAGCTGGATCCCGAGTGGAAGTTGTTCGCGGACATGGCCATCCGGGGAGCGAAGGCCATTCGCGAGGTCAATCCTGGGTTGAAGATCGTGCTGGGCGGAATCTCGCCGATCGATCCTAATTACATTCGGCTGGTCGGGGGACACGGCGTGCTGGACTGGGTGGACGTGGTGGCGCTGCACGGGTTTCCTCTCGACTGGAACCACTGGAGCATTCACGAGTGGCCGGCCAAGATCGATGAGATCCGGGCGGTAACGTCGAAGCCAATCTGGGTATCGGAGGCGGGCGCATCGTCGTTCGGCGCCGAGGAAGTGCAGGTCTTCGGCTTACAACGTACGGCGGAACTGTTGATGCCGCTCGTCGAGCGGGTGCACTGGTACAGCCTCTTCGACCTGCCCTCCACGTGGACGGCGACGACGCGCCACAAAGAAGCCGAGGGCAGCTCTTATTACCGGCATTACTACATGGGTTTATTGAGAGAAGACGGAACGCCGAAGCCGTCGGCGAGCGCGTTCCCGAGCGGGCTGGGGATCTGCCAGTGGTTTCACTTTGAGGATCACCGGTTGGAGTTGGCGGTTGAGTGGCTGCGCAAGCTTGGGGTGCGGCACCTGCGGACCGGAATCAGTTGGGCGGACTGGTTCCGTCCGAACGCAGAGGCGTGGTTCGATCGGCAGATGCAGGCGCTGGAGGAATTCAACGTCACGGTGACGTTGTGTTTCACGCCCGAGCACCTGGGAGTGGCGCCGCATTACACCAGCCCGCCCAAGAATGCGCAGGATTTCGCTGATTTCGCGGCATGGGCGGTGGAACGGTATGCGGGGGTGGAACTGCCCCACCCTGCGCCAACAGAAGGCGCAAGGGTGGGCCACCCGACAACAGAAGGCGCAAGGGTGGGCCACCCGACAACAGAGGGCGCAAGGGTGGGCCACCCAACAACAGCAAGGGTGGGCGATTCAAGAGTTGCAGAAACAGTTCAGATCGGAGCGCAAGACTGATGACGAAACGAGTTCT
Organism: Terriglobales bacterium; assembly: GCA_050746165.1. Classification (GTDB taxonomy): domain Bacteria; phylum Acidobacteriota; class Terriglobia; order Terriglobales; family Acidobacteriaceae; genus DAISJI01. The sequence continues at coordinate 2,795 of JBOGLI010000701.1, forward strand.
CATCACGGGCGGCGCAGGGTTCGTCGGGTCGCACCTCGTGGACGCATTGCTGAAGCGGGGATGCGCCGTTCGCGTGTACGACAACCTCTCGGAGCAGGTGCATCCCCGCGGTATTCCCGATTACCTCGCCACCGATATCGAGCTGGTGCGCGGCGATATGCGCGATGTGGAAAAACTGCGCGACGCAGTCCGCGGTGTTGACGTGATTTATCACCTGGCGGCGGCGGTGGGCGTGGGCCAGTCCATGTATGAGATCGCGCACTACATGGGCGTGAACACGCAGGGAACCGCGAACCTGCTGCAAGTGCTGCTCGACATGAAGATTCCGGTCGAGAAGCTGATCGTGGCGTCCTCGATGTCGATTTACGGCGAAGGGCGGTATGAGTGCCCGCAATGCGGCGAAGTGGCGCCGCCGGTGCGCGAGACGGAGCAGTTGCTGGCGAAGAGCTGGGAGACGCTGTGTCCGGAATGCCGCAGCACGCTGTCGCCGATGCCGACTGATGAGAGCAAGCCGCTACAGGCAAGTTCCATCTACGCGCTGTCGAAGAAAGATCAGGAAGAGATGGTGCTGCTGTTTGGCCGCACGTATGGGCTGCCGACAGTGGCGCTGCGGTACTTCAACATCTACGGGCCGCGGCAGGCGCTGTCGAACCCGTACACCGGGGTGGCGGCGATTTTTGCCTCGCGGCTGCTGAACGGGCGCGCGCCGATGATTTTTGAAGACGGACGGCAGATGCGCGACTTCGTCAGCGTGCACGACATCACCGCGGCGAACCTGCTGGCCATGGACCGCGTGGAAGGCGATGGCATGGCGCTCAACATCGGATCGGGCGATCCGATTTCAATCTCGACGGTTGCAGATGTGTTGTCGTCCGCCCTGGGAGTAAAGATTCCGGCGGAGATCACGGGAAAGTACCGGGCGGGAGACATCCGCCATTGCTATGCGGACATATCGGCTGCGAAGCGAACCCTCGGGTATGCGCCCAAGGTGCGCTTCGCGGACGGGGTGCGGGAACTGGTGCAGTGGCTGAAGCAGCAAACGGCGGAAGACCGTGTTGCCGAAGCCACCCGGCAACTTGGCGCGTTTGGCCTGACCGCCTGAGCCGCTGGAGAATCCATAGGGGAAAGTGGGACGATGAAGAAAGGCGATCGATTTCGCTCCGTGGCCATCCTGGGAGGGGCTGGGTTCATTGGTTCGAACCTTGCGCATTTCCTGCTGGCGACCACGGATGCCAAAGTACATGTTTTCGACAACCTGTCGCGACCCGGGGTGCGGTGCAACCTGGATTCGCTGCAGCGCGCGGCCGGAAATTCCGGGCGCCTGCAGATCACGATCGGCGACGTGCGCGACGCTGCCATGGTGGAGCGAGTACTGCGGCACGCGACGGAGGTCTATCACTTCGCAGCGCAGGTGGCGGTCACGACGTCGGTGAGCGATCCGCGGCTGGACTTCGAGGTCAACCTCATGGGTACGCTCAACGTGCTCGAGGCGATCCGCAAACACGGACGGCGGCCGTTCCTGCTCTACACCTCGACGAACAAGGTGTATGGCGAGATGGCGCCGCATCAAGTGGTCATGCGCAATACGCGCTGGGAATACGAATCGGGGAGCGGCATCGACGAATCGGAGCCGCTGGATTTCCACTCTCCGTACGGATGCTCGAAGGGAGCGGCCGATCAATATGTGCGCGACTACTCGAGAATCTACGGAATCCCGACGGTTGTATTCCGGATGTCCTGTGTCGCGGGAGCGCGCCAGTTCGGCAATGAAGACCAGGGATGGGTCGCGCATTTCCTCTATTCGGCGCTGAGCGGAACGCCGATCGTCATCTATGGCGACGGACGGCAGGTGCGCGACGTGCTCTGCGTGGACGACCTCGTTCGCGCGATGCAAGCGGTGCGCGAGCGGCCGGAGGTCACGGCCGGACAGATTTACAACGTCGGTGGAGGACGCCAGAACACCACTTCGCTGCTCGAGTTGATGGATTCGATCGAGGCCCTCACGGGCCGGCGAATACAGCATCACTTCGCCAAAGCGCGTCCGGGCGACCAGTTGGTATACGTAACGGACACGTCGAAGCTCACGCATGACACGGGATGGGAAGCGAAAATTACTGTCCGGCAGACGCTGGAACGAATCCACGATTTCTGGAAGCGGAACCGCGATGTATTCGAGCCCGCGACCCAGTGGGAACGTACGCCGGCCGCCGCACTCCAGGAAATGCCGGGTGCCGCATGAAGTTCGCGCTCGTCAATCCAAACTGGGAGTTCAAGGGATCCACGTACTTCGGGTGCCAAGAGCCGCATTATCCGCTGGAACTGCTGTTCGCCTACGACCAGATCCACGAGGCCGGCCACGAGCCGCTGCTGGTCGATGCGCAAGTGGAAAATCTGAACACGACAGAGACGAAGCGGCGGGTGGATGCATTCGCGCCGGATTTCCTGGTGATTCCGACGTCACCGTCGTACCTGTTCTGGCGCTGCCCTCCGCCGGAGGTGCGCGTACCGCGAGACTGGTTTGCCGCGCTGGAGGGAAAGGCCGTAAAAGTCGCGATCGGCCCGCATACGTCGGCAACGCCGACGGCGGCGATGCGCAAGATGAATGTGCAAGTCGGGCTGCGGGGCGAGCCGGATTTCACCCTGCCCCGGCTGGCGACTGAGGATTGGAAGACGATCGAGGGCTGTTGCTGGCGGGACGACCGCGGCGAGCACCTGTCGCCAGCATTGGGCGTGGCCGACATGCAGAAGCTCGGCGCGCTTGATTTCCACAATTATCCCGTGGGACTGCACGCGCACCGGCATCATGTTTTCTTTGGCGAGGGGCGCGGCGCGGAGCTGGAATTCGCGCGTGGATGTCCCTGGTCCTGCAATTTCTGCAACAAGACCCTGTTCCGCAATAAGTTCCGCGAGCGCAAGGTCGAGGACGTGCTGGCTGAAGTGGACCGGGTGATTGCGCGGGGCGTGAACTATATCTACTTCATCGACGAAATCTTTGGCGTCGGGAAGAACGTGCGGCGGCTGCTGGAGGGAATCGCCGAGCGCAATGTCTCGATCGGATTCCAGACGCGTATCGACTTGTGGGACGAAGAGTCGTTGGACCTCCTGGGCCGGGCGCGGACCATCTCGCTGGAGTGCGGAATCGAGTCGATCACCGACGACGGCCGTGACGAGCTGAACAAGAACTGCCGCATGAACACCGAGCGGCTGACCGAACTTCTCATTTACGCGCGCCAGCGCATCCCGTGGGTGCAGGCGAATCTTATCCTGACCGAGCACGACGACAAGGACGATATCCGGCGCTGGCAGGAGCATCTGAAGGCGCACGGCGTCTGGGCCAGCGAGCCGGTACCGATGTTTCCGTTCCCCGGAACCCCACAATACACGCAAATGTGGGGAACTCCGGACGACCTTGCATGGGAGAGGGCGCATCAGTATTACGTGAGCACCTTCTCTGGAAAGGGCTTTAGCGACATCCAGGAACAAAACCCGGTGCCCCTCGAGGACCTTGAATGCACGTGTTAGTCACCGCCGACACGATCGGCGGAGTTTGGACGTACACGCGAGAATTAGTGACGGGATTGGTGCGCCGCGGAGTGCGCGTCACATTGGTGAGCCTGGGCGAGATCCCTTCGCCCCAGCAGATCCAGTGGATGGACGGGCTGCGCGGACTCAACTTCCGTCCCACCGCATTTCGCCTGGAATGGATGCAGGACGCGGAAGAAGACCTCGCCGCATCAACCGAGTACCTTCTGTCGGTCATCGCGGAGGAAAAGCCAGACCTGCTCCACCTGAACCAGTTTTGCTACGGGTCGCTGGCGGTGGAGATTCCGCGGATCGTGGTGGCCCACAGTGATGTGACGAGTTGGTGGGTCAGCGTGCATGGAGACATGCCTCGCGATACGGCATGGTACCGGTGGTACCGCGAGACGCTGGTGGACGGAATCTCGCGGGCAAGCACGGTGGTTGCGCCATCGAAGTGGATGCTCGATCAGATCGGTTGCTACTATGGCCGGCCCGCTCACACGGCCGTGATTTACAACGGGCGCAATCCCGGGCTTTTCAATCCGCACGGGACAAAAGAGGACCTTGTGGCGTCGGTGGGGCGCCTGTGGGACGGCGGCAAGCAGATAGGACTGCTTTCGCGATACGAACACGCGGTCCCGATCTACATCGCCGGGCCAGAGAAGCACGCCGAAGAGAGCCTGCGGAAGTCATTCCCCGCATTGCCGGAACGCAAGAGCGTGCACTTCCAAGGGACACTCTCGGAAGGGCAGTTGTCGCAACTGCTCAGCCGGGCATCGATGTACGCGGCGACGTCACGGTACGAACCATTTGGCCTGGCGCCTTTGGAAACGGCGCTCTCGCGGTGCGCGATTGTCGCCAACGATATCCCGAGCCTGCGCGAAATCTGGGGGAGCGCGGCGCTGTACTTCCGCACGAATGATGCCCTCGAACTTGCGGGCGCAATCGAGAAACTCAATCGAGATCGCGAACTGCGCCTGACGTACGCGAACCTTGCGTATAACCGGGCGCGGCAGCGATATACCGCGGAGCGAATGGTGGACGACTACATCAGCCTATACGATTCCGTGGTTCCGGCGGGAGCAGCCGTCGCATGAGCGAACCGTTGAACATCCATTATTTCGCGCACTCGTGGGTCTCCGACTGGAACCACGGGAACGCGCATTTCCTGCGGGGGCTGGCGCGGTCCTTACAGGCCATGGGCCACCGCGTCCGGTGCTACGAGCAGTTGGGCTCATGGTCCTTGTCGAACCTGGTGAAGCACGAGGGCGAACGGGCGATCGTCGCCATCGACGAATTTCGCCGCGTCTATCCCGGCCTCAACATTCATTTTTACAATAAAGATCAGACCTTCCCGGAATTTGTCCTGCACAACCTTCGAGGGGCCGACATCGTCATCGTCCACGAGTGGAATGAGCCGGAGATCGTGAATGCGATCCTCGAAACAAAAGAGAAGCTCAAATTTCGCGCTCTGTTCCACGACACACATCACCGCGCCTACACGAATGCGCGGGAAATCCTGCGCTTCCGGCTCGACCTGTTCGACGGCGTGCTCGCGTTCGGCGACGCGATCACTCGAATCTACAAGGACGGCTTCGGTATCCAGAACGTTTGGACCTTCCACGAGGCGGCGGATGTGGAGGCGTTTCGACCGGTCGAGGAAGAAAAGGTCAATGACCTGGTTTGGATCGGCAACTGGGGCGACGAAGAACGCACGCGCGAGCTGGAGGAGTTCCTGATCGGACCCGCGCGGGCGATGCGCGACCGCAAGGTGGTCGTGCATGGAGTTCGGTATCCGCAGGAGGGCGTGCGAGCGCTGCAGGAGGCGGGCATCGATTTCCGAGGCTATCTGCCAAACCTGGAAGCGCCGCGGGTTTATGGACAAAGCAAGATCGCGTTGCACGTGCCGAGACGGCAATACACCAACGGTTTGAGCGGCGTGCCGACGATTCGCGTATTCGAGGCGCTGGCATGCGGAGCTCCGCTGGTGTGCTCGCCATGGACGGATGCGGAGAACCTGTTCCGTCCCGGTGAGGACTACGTCGTCGTCAAGGACGCGCAGGGAATGAGGAGCGAGATCGAACACTTGTTGCGCGATGAGGCCATGCGGCGGCAGCTCTCAGCGAGTGGTTTGGAAACGATCCGCAACCGTCATACCTGCCGCCATCGCGCAGAGCAGTTGACCGATATTTGCCAGGAGCTGGCACGATGAAGATATTCGTCTTCGGCTCGAGCCTGATGTCGTCATACTGGAACGGAGCAGCGACGTATTACCGGGGAATCTACAAGAACCTGGCGGCGCTCGGCTACGACGTGACCTTTGCCGAACCCGACATTTACGACCGGCAGAAAAACCGGGATACGGGAACTATCGATTATGCCGAGGTCGTGGTGTACCAGACGCCACGGGACCTGGAGCGGATGCTGGCTTACGCGACCAATGCGGAGCTGATCATCAAGCACAGCGGCGTCGGAGCGGACGACGAATACCTGGAAGGCGCGGTCCTGCAATTACAGTCGGCGGAGACGCAGGTCGCGTACTGGGATGTGGACGCGCCGGCCACGCTGGCGCGGGTGGAAGACAATCCGTCGGACGCATTCCGCGCGTGTATCCCGAAATACGATTTCATCTTCACGTATGGCGGCGGTCCAGCGGTCGTCGAACATTACATGCGACTGGGCGCGCGCAACTGTCACCCGGTGTATAACGCGCTCGATCCGGAGACGCATCATCCCGAGGCTGCCGACCCGGCGCTGGTGTGCGA
>JBOGLI010000702.1:0-3896 GCA_050746165.1 Terriglobales bacterium
GGTGAGGGTGACAAGGGGGCATTAATCCGAGCGCGATTCGACACGGAGGCACGGAGGAAAGAGATCGAACCGCAAAGGACGCTAAGGAACGCAAAGGAGTACCCGCAGGTTCCGTGCTACAGCGTGCTCACACAGACCCACACATCGCGCGTAAGTGAAGTTGTCATTTGGAATTGTTGCGGCGCGATGTGTGGGGCACCCACAGCTTACTGCTCGATAGCTGATGGCGCGATCACATGCTAGAATCGCGGCGATTTGGGTCCTCAGGAGAGACGCGGCGGTTGAGACCGGCGCGGAGGGGCCGATGCTCACAATCAGAATCTCACTCTGTCTTCTTCTCGCCGGTGCTTTCGCATTCGGCCAGCAGCCACGTTTGAATGTCGCGCCGGTGCCCTCTGACCCGTTGGAACTTGTCACGGGAACCAGCAAGGTGGTGGATGACGCGCAAGAGCGCGCGACCGTCTTTGAGCTGTTGGAACGGGCGCGCCAGAACGCCACGTTCCAGGCAGGAGGCGCGCCGGCGTACGCGATGCGGGTCTCGTTCGAGGCTTCAGGGAACGTGTCGTACACGGGATCGGGCAGCATGCTGGAGGTGTGGCAATCGCCGCGGAATTGGCGCTGGACGGCGCAGTTGGGTAGTTATCACCAGGACCGCCTGCTCGCCTTCGGCCGCATGCACGATAAGCGCACCGACAGTTTCGTCCCAATGCGTCTGCAGATGGTGCGCGGGGCGTTGTTCTGGCCGATGTGGTTCAATCCGCGCGCGCTGACCCGGGTCGCACCGGCAAAGATCGGCGGCACGGATGTAATCTGCGGGCTCCTGTCCGCGCCGATCAATGATCCGGCGGTTATGCAGTCTGAGCCGGGACGCCGGTGGGTGGAGACCGAATTCTGCCTCGATCCCAAGCTGGCGGTGTTGCGCTCGTATTCCGAGGCGCCGGGGATCTATACGGTTTACGACTACAGCGACGCGCTCCAGTTCCACGGACACCTGGTGGCGCGAAACATCACGATCACCGAAGGCGGGAATACCGTTCTGAAAATCCATGTGGACAGCGTCTCCGACCCGAGCGCCGACGATTTGGCGCTGCTGCGGCCCAGCGCCGATTTGCTGAGCTCTGGTTCTGAACCGGCGCTGGAAGTCGCGTATCGCATTCCGCAGTACGTGAATTCGCAGGATGTGAATCCAAACAGTATGGTGAAACCGGTGATCGTTCACGCCATCGTCGGGCCCGACGGACGCGTGCTCGACGCCGAGGCGCTGCAGAACTACGATCCGCAAATCGCGGCGGCGGCGTTGGACCTGGTGCGGCGATCGACGTACGCTCCGCAACGGGGCGAGTTCGGGAACGCGCAGCGGGAGTATTTCATCAACGTGAAGTTCCTGCCGCCGCAGCAGCAGGCGGGGGGGGGTAATTAGACAGTCGGGTCAGTTGCGCGGCTGAGGGCGCAAAAGCAGGTTCCTCGCGGGCTGAAGCCCGCTCGGAATGACAAAAATAAAAAGGGTTCTGGGGCGCGGCTGAAGCCGCGCCCCTTCAAGACAGCCGGCTTGAGATATTCAGCGGTCCTACGTGGCGGACAATTCTACGCGACGCTTCTGGTGGTAGTCATTGAGGGTGGCGTTGGCGGAGAGAATCGTGTCGAGCTGCTCAGTGATTCGTACGATGTCCACGCCGGGAACCATTACGTAGAGTTCGCTATCGTCGAGCTGAGTGTAGACGCGATTGCCGACGCAGCCGGTGCTCGTGGTCACGCCGTGGGCCATCGCCGTGGGAATGGCCATGCAGGTCGGGCGGGCGAGAAGTGGCGATTCCGCCTTGGTCCCGGCGCGATAGGCGGCTTCCTGCAGCAGCATGAGCTTGCCGGGAGCGCCGCGCAGCACCACCACATCGGGCGCCACTGTCGCTTCGCCAAGAGGCGCGTACGCAACGTGCTTCGGTGTCTTACCGAGGCGTGCGATGCCGGGCACTTCCTCCATCCTGATGTAACCGTTTTCGACCATGAAACCGACGGTGGACATCAACTCGCCCTCGCGCTCGGGCGGAAGAGGAATGTTGTGCGTGTGGCATCCGACGGCGCAGTTGTAGTGGTCTGCCTGCTGCGTGTAGAAGGCACGCCCTTCGGAGGCAAGCTGCCAGAAAGTGCATCCGGAGGGGACCTGGCCGGAAAAAGCGGGAACGCCGGCGGGAGGCGCATCGACAAAACTGATCGCGACGGGACGGTGTTTGAGAGCAAGGGCCTGCACGAGACGAGACTCGGTTTCGGAATAATTCATCACGCGGATTTGATGAATCAAAAGCATTTTTGATTTTCGATTTTTGATTTTTGATTGGAAAAACCAAAGCGCAGAGTGCGCGGAGGGCCAGAGGACGCAGAGAAGCTCAGTTATGACGCATGATTGTTGCGCGGGAGGCGGAGACGGGCCTCGCAGCCGTGCGAGTCGGTGCGGTTGCGGAGGATGACGGAGCCGCCGTGTCCTTCGGCGATCTGGCGGCTGAGCGCCAGGCCGATGCCGCTGCCTCCGGGTTTGGTGGTGAAGAAGGGAACGAAGAGATTGGCGGGGTTGGAAACGCCGGGGCCGTCGTCGACGATGACGATCTCGACGGCGTCGGGCGCGGCTTGCCAGCCCACCCTCACATTGCCGCCGGTTTGTAGCGCGGCATCGGCGCCGTTCTTGACGAGATTGATGACCGCCTGCTGAAGCTGGTCGGGATCGGCATTGAGCATGGCGTCGCCGCCGTCGCTCACTTCAATGGGAATACGCGCTTCCATGGCGGCGGCCCCGCGCACGAGCGGCCCGATCTCGACCGGTCGCAACTGTGGCTTGGGAAGTCGCGCCAGACGGGCGTAGTCGCGCATGAAGCGGCCGAGCGATTCGGCGCGTTCCGAGATCACGCGCAGGCCGCCGCGCAGGTCGTCTTCCCAATCGGCGGGACGGGGTTCGCGCTTGACGAGCATCTCCAAGCTCTGCGCGATCGACACGACGGGAGCGAGCGAATTATTGAGCTCGTGACCGAGCACGCGGACGAGACGCTGCCAGGCCTGGCGCTCCTCTTCACGCAGAGCGGCGCTGAGGTCGGAGATGACGAGCAGGTCGTGGGCCTGGCCACCTTGCCGGAAGGCGCTGCGCCGCATGCCGAAGCGGCCGGAGCGTCCAGGAAAAGAATGATCGAGAGTACGCGCCGCTTCTCCGGTAAGACATTCTTCGAGTCCGAGATCGGAGGCGGGGCGTGCCAGCAGACGTTCGGAGGGCTGAGCGAGCAGGCGTTCTCCGGCGCGATTGACGAGCCGGAGCCGGCGCTCGTGATCAAAGGTGAAGACGGCGACGTCGATCTCCGACATGACGACGCCGAGCAGCGCGCTGGCTTCGAGGGCACCAAGACGCTGTTCGCGCAGCAGGTCGGCCATCTCGTTGACTTCCAGCATCAGTTCGCCGAGAGCGTCGTCGGGCGAAGCGCCGCGTACGCGGACGGAGAAATCGCCCTCGCGCAGGGCCGATTGCATGTTGGAGAGCGTCTGCAGGGGGCGTACGACGGCGGCGCGCACTGCTCCAGCGAATCCGAGCCAGCAGCCGACGATAACGATGGCGATAGTCCAGCGGACATGGTCGGAGAAGTCGCCGGTCCAGAGCAGGATGATCGTGGCAATCACACCGGCGAGGCCGGCGGCGAGAGCGAGCAGGAAGACGCGTCTTTCGTGATTGACGCGGCGGCGCGCGGGCGGCCGTCGCGCAGGACGCGAGGGCCATCCGGGAGACGAGCCGAGGGGACCGCCCGTGTTCACGCTGGCCAGCTTGAGGCCGTCAGATCCCATACTTCTGCAAGCGGCGATAAAGTGCGCTGCGGCTGAGGCCGAGCGCGTCCGCCGCCTGGCTGATGTTACCGCTATATCGCGCC
>JBOGLI010000703.1:0-2989 GCA_050746165.1 Terriglobales bacterium
CGACAGTTGTTGCACGAAGTGCAGCAGCTCATGCTCAAGCAGGAGCGCTCGGCGCAAGTGCGCGATTTCCGCTATGCCGCCGAGGCCGCCGTCGGGCAGGACAGCTATGACGACGCGCTCGGCCTCATCGACCAGGCCATCCGTCTCGACAAGACCAGCGAGCAGCTCGCGGAATATCGCGACTTGATCCTGCAGGGAATCGAGCGTCACGAAAAAGTGCGCACCATCCTCGCGGAAGCTGACAGCGCCGAGAAGGTCGAGGACTTGCCAACGGCGGAGAAGTACGTCGAGCAGGCGCTCGAGGTCGATCCGACGGACACGCAGGCGCGCATGATGATGGTCGGCATCAAGCGCCGCCTGGGCCAGCAATCGCGCGAAGCGGAGCTGAAGGAACTCTCCGACCTGGCAAGGCGCAACATCACCTCGCACCGCTTTACCGGCGCTCACGATGTGATCCGCCGTATCGAGGCCCTCGACCCGGCCCTCCAGGAACTCGCGCAACTCAAGGAACTCGCCGTCACCGAGCACCGCAAGGAAGAAGAGCGGCAGAAATTCGTTGAGGACGAACTCGCCAAGGCCCACAAGCAAATCTCCGACGGCAAGCTCACGGCGGCCGTGAAGCTCCTGGAAGAGGCGCTGAAACGCTACCCCGACGAGAAGCGGCTGGCTGCTGCCGTCGAGTCGACGCGTGAGCAGATGAAGAGTGCAGCCTCGGCGCCGCCGGTTCCGCACCGTCCCGCGCAAACACGGATGATCACTTCGCCGGGCGCAGCCCAGAGGACGGTCGCGGCCCGTTCGGGCGCGGCGGCAGCGGCATCGCCGGCCAAAGTCCCCGCGGGTTCGGCAGCACCGGCAGCGCGACATCCCGCGGTGGCGCCGGCGCCGCAGAGATCGAACAAGGGCCTGTTCATTGGGATTGCCATCGCAGTCGTGCTCGTGCTTGGTTCGGTCGGCGGATATTTTGCGTTGCGGACGAAGCCCGAAACCAGTGGCGCGGTCGCTACCGGAGCTTCGCAGCAAACGGGCGCGGGTATGACTGGCGCGGCCTCGCTGCAAATCAATGCCACGCCGTTCGGCAAAGTGAAATCGATCACCAATGCGAAAGGGAAGCCGATCGACATCGACGACGCCGACACCCCGGTGCTGATCGATAACATCGCTGCCGGTTCCTATGACGTTGTCGTGGTCGGACCCGATGGACAGACCGAGCAGAAACATACCGTGACACTACGCCCAGGGAAACCGACGTATGAGTTTTTTGAATTCCAGAAAATCGATCCCAAGAAGATTGTCGATGCGTACTAACCGGACATTGCTGTTGGCGATCGTGTTGTTGCTGATGCCGTCGTGGAGCCTCGCCCAGAACAAGGACCAGCTCCTGCAAAAGGCCAAGTCGGCGGAACAGGCCGGCGATATCGAAGGCGCGGCGCTGGCCTATTGCGACCTCGCAAAGGTCGAGACGGCCACCTATGGGCCAAAGTGCCAGGCGTACAGCAATCTCGTCAACAAGGAGATCGAGAACGACGGCCGCCGCATGCGCACCGGCAAGGACGCTTTCGCCAACAAGGATTGGGAATCGGCGAAACAGGCATTCCATGCCGTGAAAACTTCCGGCTTCAAGAAGGAAGCCGAAGACTATCTGACCAACAAGATTCCGCAGGCCGAACAAGCTGCCGCCAAGGAGGCGCAGCAGCAGCAACAGCAGCAGGCCGCAGCCGCGGCGTCGGCGACGGCTTCCAAGCAGGCGCAGAACCTGCAAGCTGCCAGGGACGCGATGAAAGCCGGCGACTTTGCCACCGCGCGTTCGATGGCCAATCAGGCCGGTGCGGAAGGGCAGGCGCTGCTGCCGCAGATCGCGCAGGCAGAGAAGGCCGCTCAATCGCAGTCGGCGTACAACAGCGCCGTCCAGTCTGGTGACTCGCTGCTTGCCCAGGGAAAATTCACGGAGGCGGTGAACCAGTACCGCCAAGCCGCGGCACTCAAGGGTTCCACGCCCGAGGACTTGCGCCGCAAGATCGACGACGCCGAGAACCGCGCCAGGGCCGCGCAGAGCGGCAGCGTCAGCGGACAGATCATGGACGCCAGCCGGCAGCCGCTTTCGGGCGCGCGCATCATCCTGCAAAGCTCCAGTGGTTTCCGGCAGACCGCCAGTTCCGACGGCGGCGGATCGTTTCACTTCGCCGGCGTCCCGCCGGGTAATTACATGATCGCCGCCTCGAAGGATGGCCGCACCGTGGCGAATACGCGCGTCGCAGTTGGGCCGGGGCAGAACGCCGGCGCTTCATTGGTGGCATCGGCCGCGCCGGCGGGCGCCGAGGGCGGAGCGTCCGACCTGGAGCGCGCCGTGGGTCTGTTCTACAAGGGGAGCCCCGACGATCTGCTCAACGCAGAGCTCCTCCTCGAAAACGGCGATTACAAGGGAAAGCGTAAGGCGCTGAGCGACTTTTTCGTGGGCGCATCGAAGCTGAGCCTGTTTTACCTGGCCGGCGCCAACAAGAATGACCAGGAACAGAAGGCGTTGTACGCGGAGGCGCTGAAATCGTTCGCTGCGGCCCGCCACACCGCCGGGTTCAAGCCGCCGCTGGAAATGTCGCCGAAGATTTTGCGGGCGTACCAGCAGGCGCGCTGAGAGAGTTTCGAGACAATTAACGCCGGTGACGCATTCGACGCCGGCGCGGGCCCTGCAGCTATGGGCTCCGGTCGGGGTCCCCAGCGAGCGCCGCTTTTGCGCTCGATGGGGTGACCCAGTAGTGCGGCAGTTCGTCGTGACTCGAGGAGGTCTTTCTATGTCCGGCAAACGTCTGTGGATCTTTGTCCTCATGCTGATCGCCGTCTGTGTCTTGTTCCCGTCCCGTTCCTCGGCGCAGAACGCGAAGGTGTACGGCACCGTTTACGACGCGAAGGGCAATCCCTATCCGCAGGTCGTCGTCGAACTCGCGAACGCGCAGACTGGCATCAAGCGCATCTTCTTCACCTACCAGGACGGCAA
>JBOGLI010000704.1:0-4016 GCA_050746165.1 Terriglobales bacterium
CGCCCACAGTAACCGACTTCAATCCGGAGGGCGCGGGCCGCTCCGGCATCCGGTTCGGCGCTTTGGCTGGTTTCTGGAAGGGAATCTTCATGGCCGGGCCTGTCAGTGCGGGGAAACTTATCACACGGTGGCACGGACAGACAAAGAATCTGTTTTCGAAGTGATCGGTAATCAGTGGTCAGTGATCAGGAGCGCGCACGTTGAGATCCTGTACGTCTTCGCACCGTCCCCAAAAGTAGATATTGACAATCCTGACCGTTTGGAAACGACCGACGGCCTGTCGCAATTTGTCGTTCTTGAGTCGCAACTCACCTCAGCGTAGGACCCGCTGATCACTGACCACTGATTACTGACCACCATTTTTTCACGCCAGCGCTCGGCCATCCTTCTCCGGCATCTGGTGCAGGTTACGCGCCGCATGGCGGCCGGCCGCGGTCAGCACCGACTCGGAAACCGGCGATTCGCTGTCTTTACCCTTAAACCGGTCCTGCGACTGGCCGTTCGACGAGGGAAGCAGGCGGTTCACCACGCCGAGGATCTCCGCCGTCAGCGCTGGCGCCACGCCATTCACGACCGCCAGAAGCTTTGCCTGCGGCGTTAAGGTGACCTCCGCGTCACCGCGGCGGATGGCGCTCACCACCCGCCGCGCCGCCCGTTCGCCATGCATCGCCAGCACCGGCAGCGCCGACGAGACGCTGAACCAGCCGTACTCGGCGCGGTGTTGGCCCTTGAACCAGGCGTTCACAAACGAACCCGTTCGCATCAGTCCCGGCACGACGGTGGTCACCTCGACCCCGTCTTTCTTCACCTCGGCATGCAGTCCCTCGGAAAAGCCCACCGCCGCGAACTTCGCGCAACTGTAGGGCAGCAGGTGGGGAACGCTTACCTTGCCGCCGATCGAGGTGATGTTCGCGATTTTCCCCGACCGCCGCGCCATCATCTCCGGCAGCACCGCCAGCGTGGGATACACGACGCCCCAGAACATCGTGTCCATGCATTCCTGGTAATCACTGAGCGTTTGCGACTCCATCGGCCCGACGGTGATGATCCCGGCGTTGTTGACGAGAATATCGATGCGTCCGAAGCGCTCGCGCACCTCGCGCACCATGCGCTGCACGTCGTCGTGGACGCCGACATCGCACTGCACCGCGTGCACCTCGACTCCGAAGGTCACCAGCTCCTCGCGCGCCCATTCGAGTTCCGCGGCATCGCGCGCGCAGATCGCCAGCCGCGCGCCCAACGCGGCAAACTCGCGTGCCATCTGCAGACCCAGGCCGCGTGACGCTCCGGTGATGAGCACCACCTTGCCGCGCACGTCTTCCTTGCGGCCAAAACCGTACTTCCACAGCAGCCAGCCGGCAACGCCGCTGGCCACGCCCATCATGGCCATGCCGCCGCCCGCGATCCACGCCGCCTGTTTGGCGCGGTGCGTCACGCGCGCCAGGCTGCGCTCCAGGATGCCCTCGTTTTCGCGACGATATTTACCGCGTTTCTCCCGCATGTACCTGTCCCCAATTCATGATGCTGACGAGCGTCACCCCGCCCACGACGTTGCCCATTATCGCGAACACCAGCCATTGCACGTACGCGCCCACGCTGCTCGCGCCTCGCACCGTGGCCACTAGGATCTCGCCGCTGCTGGCGATGCAGTGCGCGTAATGGCCGGCGCCCACGATGTAGCAAAGCAGCCACGTCACCGCGACCTGCCCGATCGTCCAGTGACTTGCCGAGACCAGCCACGCCACCAGCGCGATGATCCACCCGCCGATGATTCCGCTCCAGAACGCCTCCGCCCGGCTGCTGGCGACCATGCTCAGTCCGAGCTTCACCAGTTCCTCCTGCGTCTTCGGCTGTACCGACGACGTCAGCCCAACCAACAGCGCGAATAGACATGCTCCAACGATGTTGAACAACAGCACGATCGCCAACAAGCGCAGGGTCTCCCAGACGTGGCGCCGTTCCGTGAGCACCAGCACGACCTGGTAGAGCGTGTTTTCCGTGAACAGTTGGAAGCGGCCGATGATGACCGCGACGAACCCCGCCGGATAGAACAGCAGGGCGGCGAAGTCGGCGGCCGGGCTGTTGCCCAGCACCGAATGCGTTGACGCCACCGCCAGCGCGGTCAGTCCCATGGCGAAGCCGCCCGCCGCTCCCGAGAACGCCAGTGCGTGCGGCGACCGGTCCAACTCGGCACGCGCGTTTTCCTTCACCTTGTCGTAGATTTCGTGCGCGGTGCGCCGCGTCGAACGTTCCGGTTCCGCTTGTGCTTCCATGCGCTGCGGTTAGATGCAGAAATACCGGGACACGGGAGAAGGGGCAAGGGACACGGGAACAAGGGACAACGGACACGGACGTGAGCGATGGGCAAGAACTCGTTTCAATAATTATTTCGGAAGCGCGCCGCTTTAGCCGCCGAGGGCTCCACTTCAGCCCAGAGATTCGCCCCCCTTGTCCCTTGCTCCTTGCCCCTTGCCCCTTGCCCCTTGCCCCTTTTTCTTTTTCTGATATGCTTCCGCGATCCTGTTCAAGCGAGGTGTGGGATGAAAGTCGGCCTACTATCCCTCCTGACGTGCCTGTTGACACTGCCGGTGTTTTCACAATGCACTCAGGCGGTCAGTACGAAGGGCATGTTCGTGTCGCGCGGCACGGTTGAGAGCGGCGCTAACCTCTGCGCTCTCACGCCTAGTGGAAAGGCCAAGCTCTATTTCGTCCGCGCCACCTCGCCCTTTAACATTGTCTCCGCGGCCGGGTCGGCGGGAATCTGGCAGGCGACGCAGGACAGCCACCAGGGCTTCGGTCAGGGCTGGAGTGCTTACGGATCGCGCTTCGGCGCATCGCTGGCGAATAACGAGAGCGCGCAGCTCTTCAATACCTTCATTTTTTCTTCCGCCATGCATATGGACCCGCGCTACTTCCGTAAGGGCTCAGGTTCATTCGGATCGCGCGTCGGGTATGCCATCTCGCGCGTGCTCGTCGGCCGCACCGATAGTGGGCGTTCGACGCTGAATGCGCCGGAACTGATGGGCGCCATGGCCTCGGCAGGATTGTCCAACGCCTATTATCCGCAGTCGGACCGGACCGCCTCACGCACGTTGGAAAGCGCCGGCCTTACCATCGCGTCCGATGCCGGATGGAACATCCTGCGCGAATTCGGCGTCGAACTGAACAAGCTGATGGGGAGAAAATAGTTCAACTCCCGAGAGCCGAGAGCCGAGAGCCGAGAGCCGAGAATGTTGCGGCCGAAGCACCGCAAACGTCAATCTTTCATTTTTTCTTAGCACTCGGCACTCTGCACTAAGCACTCAGCGCTTTTTTAACCGCCTCGCTCACCTGTTTTCCATCCACCCGCGTCCCAGCCTCCGCGAATTTGGCCATGACGTTCTTCATGACCGTCCCCATGTCCTTCATGGTCGGCGAGCCCATTTCCGCGATCGTGGCCCGCACGGTCGCGGCGATCTCATCGCCGCCCGCCGCCTTGGGCAAGTAGGCCTCAATGATGCCAATCTCGGTCTGCTCTTTATCGGCGAGTTCCTGACGTCCGCCCTTGACGAATGCGTCGATGGAGTCCCGGCGCTGCTTGATCATGGTCTGAAGCACCTGCTGTGCTTCGCGGTCGTCCAACGCGGCGCGCTTGTCGATCTCCTTGTTCTTCAGCGCCGAGCGCATCATGCGCAGCGTCGAAAGGCGCAGCTCCTCGTGCGCTTTCATCGCCTCGATCATATCTTTGTGCACTTGCTCAGGAATGGTCATAACGAATTTCCGTGCGGCCACGTCATTATAGGACTTGCCCCCGTTCTCTCACCTCGATAACATACCGCCTCACAGGCGTACTCCCATGGGATCTCTTTCTTCTCTCCAAGTCGTCTTTATCATTATCGCCGCGCTTGCCACCTTGGGCGTGACCGTCACCTTCCTGCGCTCCCGGATGACGTTTTCCGGATACGAGGAGTACGTCGGCGACATTCGCCGGCTGAGCCTCTCGTTGCGCGGCGAGGTCTTTCGCGACGGCCCCGACG
>JBOGLI010000705.1:0-2553 GCA_050746165.1 Terriglobales bacterium
GGGCTGCACTCCGACCGGGATAATCGTCAACAGCGAGTATTCGGAGGGCTCGAACTTCTTTCTGGGCTGGCGCCTCTGGATCACCGCGAGATCGGAAGAGCCGGAGTCGACAACCAGGACATACTCCTGACTTTGCGAAAGCGTTATCGCGTCGGGGCGCGTGCCGACGGGCAGGAACGCCACCACCTTTCCCACATCGACATCGTAGACGGCGACGTTGTTCGATCCGAAATTTGTGATGTAGAGGCGCGCATTGTCCGCCGAAAACACACCGCGTGTCGGCTGCGCGCCGACCAGGTAACTTCCGAGCACTTCGTTGGGCGTGGTTTCGATGATCGAGATGCTGCCCGCGTCGAAATTGAAGGCCACCAGTTCGCCGCCGTCGGGCTTGAGCGCCAGGCTCACCGGCTCTTTTCCCACGTCGAGGAGCGCGAGCAGCTTGTCGTTCTTCAGGTCGATGCTCGCAACTTGTCCCGAAGCCGAGCAGGAGACGAAGGCTTTGCTCGAATCGGGCAGAATGGCGATGTCTTCGGGCTCGAGGCAGATGCTGATCGCGGCGCGCACCGTGAGGCGGCCGGCATCGATGATCGACACCGTGTTGTCGGTGCGATTGCTCACGACGACCGTGGAACCATCCGGCGAAACGCGCGCCAGCCCGGGCTTTGCGCCAACCCTTAGCGTTGCGACAACCGTACGGTGATCGAGGTCCAGCACCGAAACATTGTCGGAACCCGAATTCGCAACGTAGGCACGGTGGCCGTCAGGAGAAACGTCGATGAAGTATGGGCGGCCATACACGCCGATGGTGGCGACAACCTTGTTGCGCTCGGCGTCGATGACGCTTACGTTAGCGGAGCCGGAGTTAACGACGTAAACCTCGTTCTTCTGCGGATTGGCCGCGACCCCGGTTGGCTCGGCGCCCACCGCAAGCGTTCTGACTACCGTGAAGCCCTTGAACGGATCGGAAGTGAGATCGATGACGGAGACCGTGTTGCTCTTGCCGTTGGTGACGTAGGCGTACTCGCGGTAGAGCGGACCATACGTGGGAAAGAGGCTGCGCTGGTGGAAGTAATACCAGCCGCCGGCGATGATCAGCGGAACAGAGACGGCGATGAGGAGGAGTTTGCGCACGTTTGCAACGGCCTTCGCGAAGGCAAGAGATTATCAGATCATCGGGGATCATGTGGTCTACGGCTGCGCTCGGCATTGAGCCGCTGTCAAAAAAGCCTAAAGGTTACATCGACGAGAATATGCGCCGCCACTGGCCTGCCGTCTTTGGTCGCAGGGGTGAATTTCCAAGTGCTCACTGTATCGACTGCATTCCGGTCCAGTTCTGCATCCAGGCTTTTGCAAACCTGTGGATTGATCACGTTCCCTTCCGGTGTCACGATTATTCCTAATATCACGTTCCCTTGTGTTTTGGCCTTTGTGGCATGCTTCGTATAGGTTGGGGCAGGGGCGAAGAGTGCTCTCGGCGGGTTGATGTCACGGAAATGTTCGTAAACAGGGTACGGCAGGCCGCTGTTTGCGACCTCCGTGGTCGCGTCATTCGCGGTTCCGCCAGCTTGGGGTGCGGGATTTGAAGAGTCCGACTTGACCTCGACGTGCCCGTCGAGCGTGAAGTTAACGACAATTGCATTCGAGACTTCCACTGGCACGTCATTCAACCGGTAGGGCTCGTACCGCCATCGTTGCACTGCTTCTACCGCGGCAGCGGCGAGCGTAGGGTCACCCTCCAATACCTTCACGTTCTGGATCGTACCGTCCTTTGCGAGCGTCGACTCCAACCGAACTGTTCCCTGCAACTTAGCCTTTCGCGCGGCTTTTGGATACTTAGGGATTGCCCGGTATAAAAGGCGTCCGCCGCTAACTTGTGGCGGGGCGCGCTTGAGAATGGAATCGCAGCCTAATGAGCTCGATTGGGAACTGGAGGCTGGCGTTGCCTCCTGAGCGTGCAGGAACGAAGAGATCGCTAATAGACCCACATGAAATGCCATTCTTGACCGCATGGATCTCTCGAGTATCACGGAGTCTTAATCACCTCTACATTGCCGCCGGGACCGTCGTTCTAGTTTCTGCCACTGTTCTTCCCAGTACCGCCGCGATCTGCCGCACCTGCGTCATCAGCGCGTCGAACTGGTCGGGATAGAGCGACTGCATTCCATCGGAGAGCGCGCGGTCGGGATCGTTGTGCACTTCGATGATCAGGCCGTCGGCTCCCACCGCGACCGCAGCGCGGGAGAGCGGCGTGACTTTGTTGCGCTTGCCGGTTCCGTGGCTCGGGTCGACGATGATGGGCAGATGGCTGAGGCGTTGCACAGCGGGCACCACGCTGAGGTCAAGCGTGTTGCGCGTGTGGTCAGCAAAAGTTCGCACGCCGCGTTCGCAGAGCACCACGTTGTAATTACCCTCGCTCATGATGTACTCGGCCGCCATCAGGAACTCTTCCAGCGTCGCCGACATGCCGCGCTTGAGCAGCACGGGTTTGCGGGTGCGTCCGGCTCGTTTGAGCAGCGAGAAGTTTTGCATGTTCCGGGCGCCGATCTGGATCAC
>JBOGLI010000706.1:0-1867 GCA_050746165.1 Terriglobales bacterium
CCGTAGATCATGCCGAACACGCGGAGATTTTGCGCGACGGTCAGATTACCCGGCAGCGGTGCATACACGGCAGCGAAATTGGTATCGGACATGGCGCGGGAGCGATGCCGCGCCAGGTCGGTCCCGGCGATCGTGATGGAACCCGAGGTGGGCTGAAGAACGCCCAGCACCATGTTGATGGTCGTCGTCTTACCGGCGCCGTTCGGCCCGAGAAGGCCGACGATCTCGTTTCGGGCTACGGTAAAGGAGAGGCTGTCCACGGCAACGATGCCGCCGTACGTCTTGCAGAGGTTCTCGACAGACAACACGGTGTGCGACGGATCGGGCATCGTTAGCACAATCGCATCATCGGGTGACGCGGCGCCGCATGCGGCTGCTTAATGACCCGATTCCGCAATGCTCAATGGACTTACTGGACGTCGTCCACTTCGTCGGGCGCGCCGTGGCGGCGAAGCAGTTGCGGCAGATTCTGCGAAAACGCGGAGCGCGGAATCACCACGTCGCAACCGGCTTCCATCGCCTTCAGCTTCAGGTCGCCTTGCACGTGCGAAACGAAACCGATGATCGTGGTGCCCTTTTTGAACTCGCGCTTCAGCTTGGGAATGGTCTGCAACGGCTTGGCGAGAACGTTGTTCAGGTCGAAGATGATCAGCGAGGGCTTCTCGTTGCCGTTGTGGTTCATGCGCTCGAGAATGTCCTTGTCGGTCTTCACGAATTCGACTTTGACGTTCAGCTTGCGGCCGGTCTCCTGGATCTTGGCCAGGAAGAACAGGTCCTCGATAAAGGCGAAAATGCGCGGCTCGGCGTGCTGGTTGTGCGCGGGCAACGGCTCCGGCTCGAACGCCTGGTAGGCAGCGGGCAACGATGGAGCGCCGCGCCGGCCCTGGTGTTGCTGGCCCGCTCCGCCGTTGCGATAGGCATGGTCCATGGGCGAGGTAAAGATGCCGCCGGGATTATTGCGCTCGTTTCGGTCGCGGTTCTGTTGCTGGCCTTTGTTCTGGCCGGCGCGGCCGGGTCCGCGGCGTCCACGGCGCCGCCGGTGTTTGCCTCCTCCACCGGAGGAGTTCTTCGGTCCAAAATTCATGGTGCTCTCTTGCTCGGGTAAGTCCTGGAGCGGGTACGGTGAACCGTACACTCCTGGCAAAGCTCCGAGATGAAAAACGCGTCAGTTGATCTACAGGTCGGCGTCGCAGCTCTGAATCGCCGGAAGATCCGGCATTACAGCTACCCCGCTCGGCGCCCCACTCGTCTCACATGTCCCGAAATGGCTGGATTCCGGGTACGAGGACGTTTCGTCCAACTCTTTGTTCGCCAGCGCGAACGGCGCGGCACGGGGAGGGTGCCGCAGCATTGGAAGCCGAAACCGGATACTACCCGCCTCGGGTGTGAAAAGGCAAGTCCACAACAAGAGCCTTCAGGCGACCGGCCTACCAACTTTGATGCGCTGCACCGAGGACAGGCTCAATATTACGCCGCCTGTTCTCGCCCTTCCGGGTCGGCTTTCTGGTGGGCGCAGTAGGATTCGAACCTACGACTTCCACCGTGTGAAGATGGCACTCTACCGCTGAGTTATGCGCCCTGATTTTCTTCGTGCGAGCCGGAGCGGCGTCGCCTTTTCAACAGGTTGCGAGGTTTCGTACTTCCTGCGCCTTCGAGTGTAGCAGGGATTTTCGCGCGCTGTCCACAGCGGCTAGCTGGCAACAGATGAGGAACCGGCGGCGGCCGCGGAACCGGCCTGCAATCCGGCCATGGCTTTTCGGGCAACTTGCAGCGCGATCTGTTTCGAGGTGCATGTGCCCATGGCGAGCACCTCAGGCGAACCTTCACGCTGCACGACGTAGATCCACAGATTGGGGTCGCGCCCATC
>JBOGLI010000707.1:0-3040 GCA_050746165.1 Terriglobales bacterium
CGACAAGAATGCGGAGAAGCGATTTAGAACTCATTTGTCTCCTTTTATGAAGAACCTTCGGGGACGTTCCGCCTATGCGCAGCACGCCGGCACAATGGCGGAGTATCTCGATCATGACAAGCACTCGAACAGGGGCCCGTTTTGGGAAAACGATTATCAATTCAGCCGCGGCATGCGGCAGCTTCAGTTGCGCGCACTTCGGTGTCGCGGGGCCGAACCTCCAGGAGAAGTGCGCAAAATGAAAGAGAAATTCGGTATTTATCAAGGCACGCCAGATACCAATGCAAACGCTTCATTCGATAGGTAGTACGGATATGGGAATACAAGAATGCATACAAGCACCGCAAGGAACGCTATGGAAAGCGGTAGCGATTGTGACGCCCATCACTAGTTGACTTGTTGAGTGTCAAGTGGAGTTCATCGCCTCTTCTCGTCAACTATCGGCGGCAGGAGCATCGGCCCGCCGCCGTTGCCAGCCGTCGTGGTACCCTCATGTAATTTTGACGCGGGTGAGATATCGATGAGGATTTCGCTGAAGTGGATCTGCTGGGTATTAGTGGCCGCCACCGCTGTCGCACAACAACCGCAACGTGAAGCGAGAGACGTCGATGTGGCGACGCGCGCGAACGGGTTGAAACGCGTGGACGGATTCGCTCCTTATTACTGGGACGCGAAAAAGGGCGAACTGCTATTCGAGCTGTCGCCGGCGGCGCTCGAGCGCGAGTTCCTGTACTTCACCGCGCTGGGCAGCGGCGTCGGATCGCTGGACATGTTTGCCGACAGGAGCAGCACGCACGGCGCGATGGTGTGCCGGCTGATGCGCGTCGGCCCGCGTGTACTGGTGATCCAGGAGAACACGCAGTTCCGGGCCGAGGCGGGACCAGCGGCGCTGCGGCAGTCGGTGGAGGCGAGTTTCCCGACGTCGGTGCTGGCTTCCCTACCCATCGAGGCGGAAACGAACGGCACGCTGCTGGTGAATGCGAATCCGCTGATCGTGCGCGACGTCTTCGACCTGCTGGGGCAGTTGCGCAACCCGCAGCGTGCGATCAACGGAAATATCGTACGCACGCAGGGAGGCGGCGGGCCGTCGTGGCGGCTGGACAACGAGCGCAGCGTCGTCGACCTGGAGCACACCAAGGATTTTCCAATGAATACGGAAGTGGAGGCGATGCTGACCTTTACTTCCGACCAGGGCCAACGCGACATTAACGCGCCGGACCCGCACGCGCTGACCGTGCGCGAGCACCACTCGTTCGTCGCGCTGCCCGCGCCGGGCTTCGAACCGCGGGAGCGCGATTTCCGCGTCGGATATTTTGGGCCGGAGTTTGACGATTTCTCGCAGCCTTACGACAAGCCGCTGGAACGGGGGTTCATCGCGCGCTGGAGATTGCAAAAGAAAGACCCGAACGCCGCCGTTAGCGAGCCGGTGAAGCCGATCACGTTTTACCTCGATCCGGGCATGCCACCCGAGATCAAGCAGGCGGCAAAGCGCGGAATCCTGTGGTGGAACGATGCGTTTCTCGCCGCAGGCTTCAAGAACGCAATCGTCGTGGAAGACTTGCCGGGGGATGCCGACCCGCTGGATATTCGCTATCCGACGATCCAGTGGACGAACCGGGCGGGGCGCGGGTGGTCGGTGGGCATGGAGCAGGGTGATCCGCGAACGGGCGAGATTCTTCATTCCGTCGTGCAACTGGATTCGCACCGCTGGCGCACGGCAGCAAATTACTGGGACGCGCTCGTGGGCCAGCCGGTAGGCCAGCCGCCCTCGGCTGGCACAGAGCAGGCGCTGGACATGTTTGCGGCCCTGGATAATGCGGATCCGAACATCAGCGAAAAACAGGTAATGCTGAACCGGCTGGCGCTGCTGGCGTGTCACGAGGTCGGACACGTGCTCGGACTGGGGCATAACTTCATCGCCAGTACGTTCGGTCGCGGGTCGGTGATGGATTACTACGCGCCGCTGGTGAAGTTTCACCCCGATGGCTCGCCCGATTTGAGCGACGCGTATATGCAGGGCGTGGGCAGCTACGACAAGATGGCGATCGAGTGGGGCTACAGCGAGGGCAAGTCGCCCGCGTCGGCGGTGAATGCGGCAGGAAATCCGGTACCGGCGGAAAAGGCGCGGTTGAACGCGATCGTGCGCAAGTGGAACGACAAGGGAGTGATCTGGGGGCCGTCGGATGATCCGCGGTGGAATGCGTACGACGATGGGCCGGACCCGGTCACCTGGCTGAAAGAGGTGCTGCCCGTGCGCGACAAATTGCTCGCGCGCTACAGCACGCAGTTGTTGGCCAACGGTCAGCCATGGGAGGAACTCAGTTCGCGGTTCGCGCTCGTTTATCTGTTCCACCGCTACGCGCTGGCGGCGGCGGTGAACGTGGTGGGCGGCGCGAAGATTCCGCCGTCGGTGAAGGGCGATGGTCTGAAGCCGGTCGAGATCTGGCCGGCGGCGAGCCAGAAGGAGGCACTGGAACTTCTAACTAGCGCGTTACGGCCACCGCAGCTGACGCAGTTTCCGCCGAACCTGTGGCAATACCTGGCGCCGCCGTCGCAACGCGACCCGGAGGCGTTCCGGTCGTCGGCGGGATACGTGTTCGCGGAGGAGGATGGGGCACGCGAGATTTCGTCCGTTGTAGCGGGCGGGTTGCTCGATCCGGAGCGCTTGCAGCGCGCCGACGTCCTGCACCAACACGATGCGCAATCTCCGTCGGCGAAGGACATCGTGGACGCGCTGGTAAAAACGGCCACCGCGGACAGCGCCAATCCGGTACATCAGGCAGTGGAGGCCGACATTGCTGAGCGGTTGATGATCCTATCGCAGAACGAAACGGCAACCCTGGCGGTGCGGGCGGTCGCGCTCGCCGGCGTGGAGGGAATTGAGAAATCTCTCAATCCGATGGACAGCACTTTCAAGTTCGGATTGAGTCGCGAGATCGATTTGTTCCTGCGCGATCCGAAGAACAATACGCCCAAGCTGAAACCGAGCGGGGCGCCGCCGGGACCGCCGGTGTAGTTGCTAGTTGTCAGTTGCTAGTTG
>JBOGLI010000708.1:0-3355 GCA_050746165.1 Terriglobales bacterium
ACGTTCATCCGCGGCAGCCGTACGTCCGGCAAAGGCGCCACGCGCCGCGACTCGCTCTCCCGCCTCGGCATCATTATTCAGGGCATTGCCATCGGCCTCTCCTGGATGGGACCGTGGTGGATGTTCGCCGGGCGCTCGCCGGTGATGAATCCGGCCATCGCGTTGGTTGCCGTGCTGCTGGCGTTTGGCGGAGCGATCATCATTATTCATAGCGTGCGCACGCTGGGCCGCGAATGGTCGCTGACCGCGCGTATCACCGAAGGACATCGCCTGGTCACCAGCGGGCCGTACGGGTTCGTCCGCAATCCGATCTACACGGCGATGTGGGCGTACCAGATCGCCACCTGCCTCGCCTTCAGCTCGTGGTGGCTCGGGTACAAGATGGTCGCCATTACGGCCGCGATTTACTATGCCGGGACGATGCTGCGCGTCAACAGGGAAGAGCGCCTGCTGCGTGCCGAATTCGGCGAGGCGTTCGATGCGTACACCCGCCGCGTCCCAGCCCTGATACCATTACCACGGGCGCCAGAGAGATCGAGCCGGTGATCTCTCAGTATTTCAGTACATCAGTATTTCAGTAGTTCGGGCCCGAAATACGCGTACTGACAAACTGACATACTGAAATACTTTTTGACGCGCAACGAGCAACCACTTTGATCACCGACTGCCACATCCACATCCAGCCGCTCGAGCTCTTCAAGCCCGAGGCGCTGGCGCTGATGAAAGCCAAGCGGGGCGCCTCGTTCGCCGAGATCGAGGAGTTCTGCCGCTCGCCCAAGGCGTTCCTCAAGCACATGGACCGGGCGGGTATCGACCGCGCCGTGCTCATCAACTACGTCGCGCCCGAGGTGATCGGCTTCACCGACGCCGTCAATCCCTTTATCGCCGACTACGTGAAGGAAGACCCGCGGCGGTTGATTCCCTGCGGCAGCATCGATCCGCGCCACACGACCAATGTTCTTGCCGACGTGGAGAACATCGTCAGGTTGGGAATCCGGATGATCAAAATTCATCCCCCGCACCAGTTGCTCTATCCCAACGACTACCTGCACGGCGTCAACGAACTCGAGATCATCTACCGCGCCGCCGAGGCCAACGGCATTCCGGTGATGTTCCACACCGGAACGTCGATCTTTCCGGGCGCGCGCAATAAGTACGGTGACCCGATGTATGTGGACGACGTCGCCGTGGATTTCCCGCGCCTGAAGATCCTGCTCGCCCACGGTGGGCGGCCGCTGTGGATGGAGTCGGCGTTCTTCCTCATCCGGCGGCATGCGAACGTCTATCTCGACATCAGCGGCATCCCGCCCAAGACGCTGCTCAAGTATTTTCCGCGCCTCGACGAGATCGCCTCGAAGACCTTATTCGGCACCGACTGGCCGGGGCCGGGCGTTCCCGACATCAAGAAGAATCTAGACGACTTTCGCGCCCTGCCGCTCGCGCCGGCGGTGCAGCAGCAGATCGTGGAAAAGACGGCGTTGAAGATCTGGCCGGAGTAGAGAATTTGTGACGTACCCTCCTCACTCATTCGTCAATATCGCAGAAGGTATTTGCATGTAGTTCTTTTTACGGCCCAATGAAATCAACAAACTAAGCCCGGGTAACCCGGGAATTTCCAAAGGTCCTGAAGTTTACTTTCGTGCAAACTTGGGCGAATGAGCTACCGGTTCGTCGAGAATGCGGCGGCATTCAAGTTGTCAAAGAACAGTAACGTTGAGTTACAAGCAGCAGTGCGGAACACCGCTGCTTCCGCTAACGCGAGCGGTAGCTTTATCGTAAGCAGAGGGAAGACAAAGTCAAGAACTCTATTTTCCGTGGTGACAATGGTTTGCGATGGCAATAGCCGTTAGATATTGTCGAGCTGCAGGTGGTCGGCGGGATTCGCCACGAAAAGATGCAGCGCAGAGGCCGCAGAGGGGCAGAGGGCGCAGCGAACTCTCCTCACAATACCCACACATCGCGCCGAGAGTCATCGAGACGGCGATATACGCGCTGCGCGATGTGTGGGGCACCCAATGCGTGTACACCGATCCTTCGGCAGCGGCGGCGGGCTCAGGATGACAATTGCTATAGTTTGTCGGTGTCCCTCATGAGCAACAGTCCGCGCGATGCCACCGACCGTCTCGGCCGCGAATTTCTCTACCTCTCGCAGGCGGACGTGCGCGCGATCAATCTTCCGATGGCTGAGATCATTGCCGCACTGGAAGATGCGTTTCGCGAGAAGGCCGACGGACGGGTCGAGATGCCGCCCAAGCCCGGCGTGCACACGCAGCCCGACGCGTTCCTCCACGCCATGCCTGCCTACATTGCCGGGCAGAAAGCAGTGGGCATGAAGTGGGTCGGCGGTTATCCGGCGAACAAGAGCCGCGGATTGCCATACGTTTCCGGCCTGCTGATCCTCAACGACGTCGAGACCGGGTTGCCGCTCGCGGTGATGGACTGCGTCTGGATCACCGCCAAGCGAACGGGCGCGGCGACGGCGGTGGCAGCGAAGTACCTGGCGAGGCCGGAGTCATCGGCGGTCGGGATTCTCGGATGCGGCGTGCAGGGACGCAGCAACCTGGAAGCACTGAAGACGGTTTTCAATATTCGAAGAGTCTTTGCCTATGACAGTGACCGCGGAGCACGCGAACTTTTTGCGCAAGAAGCGAGCGCCGAATATGGGATAGAGATCAGCGGTGTTTCGTATCCCAAGGACGCCGTCGTGAATTCCCATATAGTTGTGACCGCCGGCCCGATTCTCCGCACGCCTCACGCTACCATTCAGCGCGGCTGGCTGGCGGAGGGCGCATTCGCGTCGCTGGTGGATTTCGATTCTTACTGGCACCCCGAGGCGCTCGCTGAAGTCGAAAAGTTCTGTACCGACGATCGCGCACAGCTCGAGCACTACCGCAGCATGGGCTACTTCCAGCAGATTCCGCCCGTGCACGCGGATTTGGCGGAACTGGTCAGCGGGCGCAAAGCGGGAAGGGAATCAGCGACGGAGCGCACCATCGCCTGCAATCTCGGGCTGGCGCTCGACGACATCGCGACGGCGAAGCTCATCTATGAACGCGCCTTGGAGCGGGGGATTGGAACTTGGATGCCGCTATGAGAAGTAATAAGTAATGAGTAACAAGTAATAAGTAATAAGTAATAAGTAATAAGCGAGCGAGTAGAAGTGCGACGCGGGCTGCCCCTCATTTCTTATTACTCATTACTCGTTACTTATTACTTGTTACTTCTTCCCCCAAAGAAAAACCCCGCCCCGGTTTCCCGAGCGGGGTTCGAGTGGAACGTCCAGTGCCTACTCTCCCGGATGCTCCATGATTTCGGCCAGCGCCTTCAGCCGAGCCGAATCGGCGGGATCCTTCCC
>JBOGLI010000709.1:0-8508 GCA_050746165.1 Terriglobales bacterium
TGGACTGGGCGTGCTGTTTGCACCCGCGCGCGGCGAGGAGACTCGCGAGCAGCTCTCGCGCAAAGCGGAGGAGTTGGCGGAAGCGCCTCGTCGCAAGGTGGAGGAGAGCATCGCCGACGCTCGCCGCGCCGCGGGAGATAAGGGAGCGGAGCTGGGCCGCAAGGCTGCCGAAACCGCGGTGGACCAGATCTCGGGATCGGTGACGGGGACCACAGGGACGCGGCGAATGTAGCACTTAAGGCTCAAAGCGTCAGCGCAGAGGACGCAGAGAAACAAAGGGTCTCTCGACTTCGGCGCTTCGCGCCTGCGCTTGGGATGACAAACACTCGGAAGAACCACTTGCGCTGAAGAAGGCCCGCATGTGTTACTCGAGCGCGGATTGCTCCTTGGCGGTGCCGGCGTAGAGCTTGCGGTAGACGGTGGCGTTGCGCATGATCGCCTGCACGTATTCGCGCGTCTCGGTGAAGGGGATGGATTCGACGAACTCGGCGGTGTCGCGGAAATTGCCAGCCGCGATCCAGGCATCGACTCGGTCACTGCCGGCGTTGTAGGCGGCAAGCGCGTATTCAAGGTTGCCGTTGAAGTGGTCGACGAGCTCGCGGAAATATCGTGTTCCGAGCTTCAGGTTGATCTCGGGCACGAGCAGCGAGTCGCCGTTGAAGTGGCGGATGTTTTCCGCGCGCGCCAGCTTTTTACCAGTCGAAGGCAGCACCTGCATCAGCCCCACGGCATTGGCCCGCGAGACGGCGCCCGGGTTAAATTCAGATTCCTGGCGGATGAGCGAAGCGACGAGGAATGGATCGAGGCCATTGTTGCGGGCGTCGCGCTGCAGGTCGGACCAGAACGGGCGCGGGAAAAGGTCTTCCCAATACGGCCGGGGCAGCGCGTCCAAATTCAGTGAAAAGTACGAGGGCACGGCGGCCTTCATGAGCTCGACCACGCGATGATACTGCCCGTCGTCGCGGTAGAGACGCGCCATTTCGGACGTGGCCCAATCGCTTCCGCCCTCGGCTGCCGCGGCCTTCAACTCGCGGATGGCGTATTCCGTCATACCGGCATTGTGGAGCAGGCGCGACTTCTGCAAGTGCAGATCGTCTTCAGGAGGCTCCGCGGCAGTCAGGCGCCGATCGGTATGGGGGCTGGGGAGTTTCTCCAGCAGTGGGTCTGCGAGGGCTTCAGCGCTTCCCTTCCGCCCGCTCAGACGATCACGCGCGAGATCGGCGTAATAGTAGTTTGGGAAGCGCTGAGTCAAAGTCGCGTAGTAGGCGCGCGCCTTGGCGAGATTCTTCTCGTTGTCCTCGGCGATGCGAGCGCGCCAAAACAGCGCCGCAGGCACCTGCTGAGACGTGGCATAGTCGGCGATCTGTCGCTCGAAGCCCTGGCGCGCGTCGTCGATGCGGTTCTGGCGCAGGCTGAGCCACGCATCCTTCCAGTTGGCGTAAGCAGCGAGATGGCCCTGCGGAAAACGCTGGCGCAGCTCGCGGTACATGTCGATGGCGTGGTCGTAGTCGTTGCGCAATAGAAAGACGTTGCCGGCTGTTAGTAGCCCGTCTTCGAGATACGAACTATGAGGAGCGGCGACCCGGAGCTGCTCGAGCGTATGCTGGAAACGGGAATCGTCGTTGTCGGAACGGGCGATTTCGAGGAGGTAAAAGAGGCGTTCCGCTTCGGTTTCGCCGAACGATTTGACTTGTTCCAGCACCTGGCGCGCGGCGCGGTCGTCGCCGGCGCGATGCAGGGCGGCACCGAGCGAGACCTGGACCTCGTCGCGATCGTCGGCAGCGGCGAGCGCGAGAAGGTCGCGGTAGGCGTCGGCGGCATCGCGATAACGATGCGACTTGAGGAGAGCGTCGGCGCGAACTTTCTGCAACGCGTAGGTAGCGCCGATTCCATCTGGGGTAGCGCGCAACAGCGCGGCGGCGCGATCGGCCTCGGCTGAAGCCGGAATGGAGAAGTACAGATGGCGCAGAGTGTCGGCGGCATTGGCGGTGTCGCCCGCCTTCAACTGCGCCTGCGCGAGATACAACTCAACGTCGGAGCGGGTGGGCAGGCGATTCTTCGATAGGACGACAACGGCCGCCGCGGGCTCGCCGGTGGCAACGACAGCGTTCGCATAAACGATCGCCGACTCACGCTTGAAAAGCGAATCGGGGTACTTCGCCTGGAAATCGCGCAGGAGGGTGACGGCGTCGTCGCTCTTCCCTGCCGCCTGCTCGGCGGACCCGAGGAAGTAGGTGACGTAATCGGCGAGTTCGCCGGCACGGGCTTGCGCCAGCTTCAGCGGGGCGATGGACTTGGCGGGATCGTGGTCGAGAATATGCGCGTAACCGAGCGCGAGATTGGCGAGCGCTCCGGCATCGTCATGCGCGTGCTTGCGGGCGTAGCGCTCGACACCGGCGTACGCGGCTGGACTGCGTGCGTCGAGGAGCTGTCGGGCCATCGGCTTCAGGTCCTCGGAAGCCACGAAGGCGCGATGAACACGGCGCGCGCGGACCGAACTCGTCTTCTTGGAACGCGTCTTTTTGTTGCTGGATTTCTTACTTGAAGCAGTTTTGTGCTTGGGAGCGGCGGTATCCGCCGCAACGACTGGAGAGGCCGCGCAAACGGAAAGACTTACGAGGACTGCAATGACGAGTACCCTATTACTCACGACAAGGCCAGTGTACCGCGAAAGTCACGCGCCGAGCAGTGACGCATCGCCGTCGCAAAGAACGCGGACGAGCTCCTGGTCAAAATACTTGGCGCTGCCGGCGGCGGTCTGGCCGTAGCGCTTTTCGTAGGAGGAACGGCTCTTGTCGATGTCGTCTTTCAGACGGCGGTAAAGATCCTTGTGGGCAATGCCGTCGGCGACCTTCTGCTTGTTGTAGAGCTTGATCTCGTCGACCAGCAACTTGGCGAAGCGCTTTGCCTTCTTGTGAACTTCCCCGTCATCGGGCGAGCCAGCGACGGGCGCGGGAGCAGCGGCAGCGGCAGCCTGCGGAGGTGCGGTCACGGGCTGAGGCGGCGGAGGCGCAGCCTGTACAGGAGCAGGCGGTTCCGGGGCCTCTTTCATGGCCGGGATCTTCTGCGTTCCAGTGCTTTCGGGTTCGGGAACGGGTTCGGGAACAGGCGCGCCTGACTTGCGGGCGGCGACGATTTCCAGCCAAAGGCTGGCGCCCCGCGTCAGACATTCGAGGGCGCTGGGATCCATCTTGCCGATGGCGCCACCGTCGGCATAAACCAGCGCCGCTACCTTCTGGTGCAGCAACAAAGGCAGCACGATGGCATTGGTCCCCACCAGGGGTTCTCCGAAGGTCGAGATAAAGCCGGGGTCGAATTCGGCGGCGGCGGCTTGTGCCGACTGGCGGTCGGAGTAGGCGCGGCCGGCAAGGCCGGTGTTGGGGTCGAAGTGGACGGACTTGATGGCATCGTCGTTTCCGAAACCGCGAGCGCGCCATCCGACGGCCGATCCTCCCTTAAGGACGAACAACGCGGAGCGTTGCGCGAATTTTGCCGAACCTTCCAGGAGCGACAGCAGAATGTCCGTCTGGGAATTCGAGTCCATGACGGTGGTGAAGGCGGCGTTGAGCAGGTCCGTAGGCATGCCACCGGCGGGTACGGCCTCGCCGGAGGCGGCCGGCGCTGACGACGGCGCTGACGCGCCGCTTGATGCGAAGAGCGGCTCGAGTTCGCGGCAAGCGTTCTCGACGATCTCAGATTTCAGCGCGGAGAGGTGCGCCTGCAGCGTCTCGGAAACGACGCGTTCCACTACCTGCCGGAGCTTCTGGCTGTCCCCCATCGAGGCCGTCCTTCAACAATTCTGGGTTATGTTCTTACAGGAGTTTGGATTATATGGCGTTGGGGCTGGCTGTCAATTGGCGAAGCTGCGGCTGGGGGTGCGATTTCGCCGGAACCGGGAGTCGGAAAGGCACATCGGCAGATCTGTAGATCGGTATATCTGTAGATCGGTATATCTGTAGATCGGTATTTCAGTATTTCGGTACGTTCGTTGTGTAAATCCCCTGGTCCGCTCGGCCTCATAAGGAACCGAGCTACCGACCTACCGATTACGACCTACCGAAATACCGACCCCGGCGGCCCTCACATTGCCGCTTGCGACCCGTCTAATTGTAGAATAGGTGGTTTGACGCAAGCGCCTCCCACAAACATGCAATTCCACGGAAAATCCGCTAAAACTTTGAATCGGGGGTGAGATGGGCGCCATCGAAAAAGTGAACGAACCGGTCAGCGACGAGCTGGTCCTGGTGCGGGCCGCGAAGGCGGGCGATATCTCCGCCTTCGAGCAACTGGTCCACCGCTACGACCGCAACGTCTTCCGGATCGCGCAACACATCACGCAAAACCGCGAGGACGCGGAAGACGTGGTGCAGGACGCGTTCCTGAAGTCGTACGAAAACCTGAAGAATTTTCAGGAGCAGTCGAAGTTCTACACCTGGCTGGTGCGGATCGCGGTGAACGAGGCGCTGATGCGGTTGCGGCGGCGCCGGCCGGAACGGATGGTTTCCCTCGACGAGGATGTAAAGACCGAAGAGGATTCCATGCCGCGGGAGGTGGCCGACTGGACACCGAACCCGGAACAGCAGTACTCGCAGGCGGAACTGAGAGAGATCCTGCAGAAGACGATCCAGGGACTTCCCTCCAGCTTCCGGACGGTGTTCGTGTTGCGGGACGTAGAAGGGTTATCGACGGAGGAAACGGCTGAAGCGCTCGATCTCAGCATTCCTGCAGTGAAGTCGAGGTTGTTGAGAGCGCGCTTGCAATTGCGCGAACGGTTGAACAAGTACTTCAAAAGGCGCAAGGACGGAAAAAAGTGAATTGCACCGATTTCCTGAAAGAACTCACCGACTATCTGGACGACACGATCGACGCCCGGACGCGCGAGGAACTGGAAGAGCACCTGCAGTGGTGCCACAACTGCTTCGTCATCTGCAACACCACGAAGAAGACTATCGAGATCTACCGCGACTCGCAGCTCTACGAGCTGCCCGACGACCTGCGAACGCGGCTCCGGTCGGCCATCATGAGCAAGTGCCAGCATAAGAAACCCTCCGAAACCGCCTGAGGTTCCGCATCACATCTACCCATTCACGGTGCAAATTTTTCAAGCTGCACAATCCAAAGCAAATTCAGCATCTCTGGCGAGAGAACCCTTTGCCTTAGTACCGAATCTAATCCAGCAGCACAGGGTTTAAGCCTTGTGGTCCCGAAGTAACGGGTTTGAGGGTTCCATGACTCGGATTCTGGATTACCTGTTCGGTTGCTGGCACAAGAATTACAGCTTCCCCATTACCGCCAAGTCCGGCAAGTCGCGCAACGAAGCGGCAAGCGTCACGGGCACGTACGTGGTCTGCCTGGACTGCGGCAAGGAATTTCCCTATGACTGGCGCGCGATGAAGGTCGTTTCGATGCCACGCAAGGCCGCTGCCACACTGGGCGAAACGGCCGAGACTACGCTCGCGCGTACGGCATAGGCCGGCATAGCGATCCGCTTGCGCGCGTCCTCCCTCACAAGGACGCGCAAGGTGCGTCATTCCCCGCCGCCGAGACGGCCAGGCCAACTGCGGCGCGTGGCCTATACTCTTACTTACTTACAAGGAAAGTGAAACGGGGCCCTTCGTCTATGTGCTGGTATCAGTTCCGCCGACATGCCGTGGTAGTTGTTCTCTCCTTCGCCTTTGTTTTTATGTCGTTCTTATGCGCGCAGCAGGCACGGACCATCAGTTCGCAGCGGACGCTGATCCAGTCGCTGTTCCAGGACAGCCTCGAACTGAATGCGATTAAGGTGCACCTGATCCAGCAGAAGCAAAATGGGGCAGTGGTTGTCGATCCGCGCTGACTTCCCAGGGAGCTAGAAAAACAGGATTCGAAACAGCGGAGAGGGCGGTTGGATATTACGGGTCAGGGTTGTGTCTGCGTGAGGCCGGCAAGGGATTCCGAAACGCGGTTGAGGGCTACCTGGATCCGGTCCAACTCGCGTTGGGCCGCTGCATTCCATTCCAGGAACTTATCCGGTCCGCGGCTGATGTTGTCGGCGATCCAGCGAATCGCGCGTTGTCCCTGGTCGGAGAGGACCAGGTAGCCGAGTCCGCCGAGGCCCAACACCGCCAATGGCACTGTCCACTTGCGCATATCCAGCGCCCACCCTGCGCTTGCTTCTTCCATACCACATTGGACGCTAAATTCGCCCTCTAAGTTACCGATCTTCGCAACACCAGAGCAGATTTCGGGTTCAAAACCCTGGGGCGGTATACCGGCTGTCCGGCGCCAGACAGCGCTCGGGTGGGCCACTCAAGCCGGTTTGCTTGGGTTGTGATTTCCCACTCCGGCGCCCCGAAGGAGTCCGACATGCTGAAACCCTGGTCAGTCATTACCCTGCTGTTGCTTTTCGTGTCCGGCGCGGCCTTCGCGCAATCGCCCCCTTATCCGCAGACCGGGTATTCGCAAAACTCCACCTCGCAACAGAATCCCGGCTACGCGAACGATAACTACATTCCCGATGGCACGCGGTTCATGGTCCAGTTGAACGATAAGCTCGACACCAGGAAGCTGAAGCAGGGGAAGAAATTCCAAGCCAAGTTATCGGAAGATCTGACGGCGCCCAATGGGACCGTGATTCCCGCCGGCAAGAAGGTCAAAGGGCACGTCAGCAGTGTGGATCGGGGTCTTCATGCGCGCCTGCTGCTCAGCTTCGACGAGATTGAAACGAACCATGGATGGCGTCCGCTGATCGCGACCGTCACCGGTGTCCCTGGCGAACATGCCGTTAACCAGGAGACTGGCCCCGAAGGCGAGATCCAGCGACGCGGCGTCGACAAGACGCGCGTGCTCGAGGGCGCGGCGGTGGGAGCGGCAGTCGGAGCGGCAGCCGGCGCGGCGACGGCCGGACCGCATGGCGCGATCATCGGCGCGGCCGCCGGTGGCGCCCTGGGTGGCGGCGCGGGTCTCTTGACGGAGCGCGACCTGACGCTGAATAAGGGCACGGAGCTGGAAGTCCGGCTCGACCGTCCGCTACAGGTGCCGAGGTAATCGAGTGATCAGTAATCAGTGATCGTGACGTTATTGGTTTTTGGTTGTTGGTTTTGGTAACCAACAACTAACAACCAACAACGGGCAATACAATCATTGGTTACTGACCGTTTCTCTTCTGCAAGCTTTTCCGTATGGCGCGTTCTATCATCGTGAGTTCACATGGAGCTTGCGATGAAAACGACCTCATTGTTCTGCCTTGCGTTTTTCTTCTGCGCGGCTGCCGCTTCGCAAAACCCGCCGACCATCAACGCGCAGGCGAACACGGTATACGTTTCGGCAGAAGGAAAGTACGAATCGGCGCCGGACACAGCCCTGATCCAGTTCTCGATATCGGCGCAGGAGAAGGTGGCGAAGGCCGCGTACTCCAGGATGGCAGAAGAAACAGAGCAGTTGCGCCAGATCCTGCGGTCGAACGGAGTCGATCCGAAGTCCGCGGAAATCGGCTACTTCTCGCAGCAACCCGTTTATGACGATCGCACGCCGAAGCGAAAGGTCATTGGCTACAGGTTCAACGCGTGGGTCAATCTTAAGCTGAAGGATTTTTCCAAAATCGGCCCGATCGTCGGTTCCATCGGCGAGCAAGAATGGGCGGAACAGGTCGGCCTGAGCTACACGCTGGAAGACTTTGATGCGGCTAAGGTGCGGGCCGTGGATGACGCCTTCCAGCGCGCTCGGTCGGAAGCGGCGGCAGTGGCTCGCGCTGGTGGGCGCACGTTGGGCGACCTCAGCTACGCCTCGGTGGACACCTCCGACCAGGTGCGCATGCTGGCCACGCCGATGCGGGCGCAAGCGATGTCGGCGATGCGCCCCGAGGCCGGTCCGCCAACGGCGGAGTTTACCCCCACAAAGATCAGCGTCAGCGCGCGGGTGAGCGCGATGTTCACCATGAAATAACGCGGGGAGACGGCGCATTTTCGTGGTCCGGCGTTTGCTACACTCGAAGCATGGCGGTGAGGACGATTTTTTCGATGGCGGAGGACTGTCTCCGCGGCGAGCGACTCGGGTGGGAGGAGTTCCTTCGCGATTACGCGCCTTTTGCGCGGGCAATCCTGTCGCATTACTTCCCTGCTCTGGCGCCCGAGGTCGATGAACACGTCGTGACGGTTTTCCAGCGCGCCCATGCCGGGAACAACCGTTTCTTCGACGGACTGAAGATCGTCAACGAGCGCGAGTTTGCGTGCGCCTTCCGCGACTCCGTGTTCGCCTACGGCCGCGAGGCTGCGCGACTGCCTGCGCCCCAAGTGTCGCTCGATAATGTGCGCGAAATGATGAAGGACCTGCCGATGGTCGAGCAGCAGATGCTCTGGCTGTTCATGCGCGGATTCCAACTCGAGCAGATTTCACCCATCCTGATGCATGCTGACAACACTGCCCATAAAATCGAGCAGATCGCTCGCGAGCGGTTGAGCGCGCTTTTGCCGGACGCCTCGCCCGATGCGCTCGCCGTTTCGGCGCGCGCGCTGATGGAACAGGCGGAGC